>JAUVDZ010000112.1 GCA_030595015.1 Candidatus Peregrinibacteria bacterium
GGTGAAATCCTATCCATATGTGAACACATGCAAACCGGCCCTCCTATTGACTGTATTTTTTTATCTGGATGTTCTTTTGCCAGCCTGTTAACTAAGTGAATCTCTGTTCCAATTGCCCACTCTGAGCCTTTTTCAGCTTCTTCAATAGTTTTTACTATAAATCCTGTTGAACCCATTAAATCAGCTTTTTGAGCAATTGCTTTAGGCACTTCCGGATGTACCAATATTTTAATATTTGGATTTTGCTCACGTAACTGATCTATATTTTCAGGTTTAAATCTTATATGTACGGGGCAATATCCATTCCAAACCAAAATTTTCGCACTTTTTATGCTACCTTCTGATAATCCACCATTCTCTACTCCCCTTTTCCAAACTGAAAGCTCGTTAACACCGATTTTGTGAGCAATATTTGTACTTAAATGTTCATCTGGAAAAAAGAAAATCTTTTTCCCCTGATCAAAAGCCCACTTAATAATTTTTTCAGCATTTGCTGAAGTACAAACAAGACCATTATTGCGACCGCAAAAAGCTTTTATTTCAGCGCTACTATTTATGTAAGTAATTGGAATATAATCATTCACTTCAACAAACTTACCAAGATCATCCCATGCCTGTTCAACCTCCCTTATTGAAGCCATATCAGCCATTGGGCATCCTGCTTCTAAATCAGGCAAAATTACAGTCTTTGAATCATTTGTTACCATATCTGCAGTTTCAGCCATAAACATCACTCCACAAAAAATAATAAAAGGAGCATCAGACTTTGCGGCATTCATAGATAAGTACAGTGAATCCCCTGTTCTATCAGCAAACCGAACAACCTCGTCTCTTTGGTAATGATGTGCTAAAATCATCACCTTATCACCTAACTGAGCCTTAACCTTTTGAATTAAAGGAATGGCTTGCTCGTCAGATAACTCTTTATATTTCTCAGGAAGCATGGTATAAGAAAGTTGTTAGTCTGGTGCCAAATTTTACCATGAAAAAACAACGTGCTCAAATAGCAAAGAAACTTTTCAGTCAAAAAGAGAAATTAACTCTGGATAATTTAGTATATAAACAATGGGTGTTTAAATTTACTTTTCTTGAATTAGAGAAAGATCTTGGTGAACACGGAGACATAACATCAAATAGTCTAATCCATAAAAAACAAAATGCAATTGCTCGAATTTATGCAAATGAACCCGGTATTATGGCTGGATCAGCTGAGATTGTATATTTTTTAATGACTAGCAATCAAAAATTCAGACCAAGGCTTAAAAAACTCGAAGTCATAAGCAATTTTCAAGATGGAAAACCATTTGAGAAAGATGATATTCTTTTAGAGATAAAAGGTGAAGTTAAAGAAATCCTTAAAGTTGAAAGAACTGTTCTCAATTTTCTTCAACATATGTGTGGAATTGCTTCGCACACTAAAACACTTGTTGATAAGGCTAAAGATGCAAATCATGAAGTATTGGTTGTGCCAACACGCAAAACAACCTGGGGCTTGTTAGATAAAAAGGCTGTAACTTTAGGTGGAGGTGGAACTCATAGGCTAAATTTGGAAGATGCAATCTTAATAAAAGATAATCATATCGCTTTCAATGAAAATGATATTTTAGAAACTTTAGAAAATTTTGAAAAACCAAAGTCAGACTATAAATTCTTTGAATTGGAAATTGATGATAAAACTCAAGTTTTAAAAGTAGCAAAAAAACTTATTGAAATGCAAAATAATGAGATTATCCCTAAGCCAGCAGTAATTATGTTCGATAATATGACGCCAAAGGAAATAGAAGATCAGATATTAAAACTAAAGAAAGCTAATTGTTATGATGAATTGATTTTTGAAGCTTCTGGAGGTATAAATTCAAAAACCATCCAGCAATATGCCCGAACAGGCGTTGATGTAATTTCAATGGGTGCTTTAACACAAAATACAAAGCCAAAAGATCTATCTTTGGAGCTTATTTTAGCCTAACGTCCCATCAAATGGAGATGTACATGGAAAATGATTTGTCCTACTTCTTTGCCAACGTTAAATAACAACTGATACCCTTTGCATTCATTTTTTTCAGCTAGTTCTTTGGCAACTTTGATTAAATGTCCCATCATTTTTTCATCTCCTTCTTCCATATCAGAAACTTTTGGGATGTGCTTTCGTGGGACAATTAAAAGATGAACCCTTGATTTTGGATTGATATCCTTAAAAGCAACACAGATATCATCCTCGTAGATAATTTCTGAATTGATTTGTTTATCAATGATTTTGCAGAACAAGCAATCTTCCATAAGCTTATTGAGTTCGCCCTATGGGCTCATGTTAAGCTCGCGATAAATTTTCGCTCGCTAGAGACTATTCGTCTCTGTTATTTTAGCTTATTTTTTCTTCAAATCAAGTGAATACATTGCTCTACCCACACGGGCAAAGTGTGCATTCTTTTGAAGATTAAGCGAGATAGTACCTTTTTTAACTTGTCTTTGCTTCATTACTCCATCAATAATTTGCTGTTTGCTTAATGGACTTTTCTTAGCTAGTAAAGCTTCGATTACATCAGCAACGGTTCCTTTTTGGAATCCCCATTCTTTTAATGCGTAGAGTCCTCGTCCAACTAATACAAATTGATCGTATCTGATTAATTCATTGTGAACAGCTTGAGTTGTAACAACTTTTCTATCAAATCCAGCTTCAGAGATTTTATTTGCAATCTCTATAAAGTGTAATGGTTCTTTATTATCTTTTAAAACTATATAAGCTTTATCTCTGATTGATCGTGGATTGATGTGTCTCCAGCTCATTAAACCAAATCCGTCTTTTAATCGTTTAACTCTTTGATCTACTTCTAATGCTGAGATAATAGTTGCCTCTTCAACATTAATGCTTTTTGATTTAAGTATTTTTTGGACATCCTTTGATAATTTATCAAAAGAAATTACATCATTGTTCTTATTTAATGTTGCAATACCAGTATCAACAAGAATTCCAACAGTTGATTCCGAGATATCAGCTATTCTCCAAAATGGGTAATACTTATTACTTTTTTCAGTTTTGTTTAGCTCAGGTGTGATATTTAGCGCTAATCTGATTATATTTGCATCTACATCTTCACTACTTCCTATAATATTCAGGATTTCACTGATCAATGATGTTTCTGTACTAACTCCACCTTTATTATTCATTAATTCAAGTGCCAGTGCGCTAATTTCATTAAGTTTTGTACTCTGAACAGTTCTTTTAAGTTTACCTAAGGCAATCTTCTCAATTTGTCTGATTCTTTCTCTTGTCACAGAAAATTCCTGACCAATCTTTTCTAAAGTCATTTTAGGCTTATTGCTCAGGCTAAATCTCTTAACAATTACATTTTTTTCTTTGTCAGTCAGTACTAAAAAGATATCTTCCAGTATTTCAGCAAGATTTAACTTACTTAGAGTGACGCTCCGTGAGCCTTGTTGTTGTTTAGATGTATTCATAATATGTTGATTGGGGCTAGAGTGTATGTAGAATATTAGTAAAGGTTTATAATGTCAAGCAAGAATATTGATTATATTGCAAAATTGTTTTAAAAAGTTATTTGGTCAGCTATATTAATTGAATCTTGACTGTTTGTCAAATCTTTTTTTTGTTTCTTTATATTAAAGAATTTTAAAGGAAGTTATTGACG
>JAUVDZ010000135.1 GCA_030595015.1 Candidatus Peregrinibacteria bacterium
TCGAGGTCAAAGGTTTCCTGTCCGTCTAAAGTTAATCCAACATGTTCTTTTACACGATGAGTTTGAACGATCAATTTAAGCTGCCTATCGTTTGGTATTATGATTGGCCGCACCGATAGTGATTTTGGACATACAGGCACGATCACAAATGAGTGTACAGACGGGTGCACAATTGGACCCCCGGCTGATAAGGCGTGACCAGTCGATCCGGTAGGCGTCGCAACAATAATCCCATCAGCTTCAAATTCAATGATCTTTCTTTGATTAACCTCAAGTCGCAAATCGATTAGTCGGGCGAATAGTCCCTGATTAATAACGGCATCATTAAGCGCCATATTTGTGTAGATTTTTTCGCCATCTCTGTAAATTGTCACACGTAAGATAAATCGTCGATCAATCACGTACTTCCCTTTAAAAACTTTCTCTAAAGCTTCGAACATTTTATCTGGAGTAGTCTCAGTCAAAAACCCAAGAGTTCCCATATTAACTCCTAAGATCGGCACTTTTCTCTTTTGCATTCTGCGAGAAGTCTTTAAAAGAGTTCCATCTCCACCTAAACAAATAACCATATCTGCTCTTTTCAGTATTTTCTTTTTTTTCATGCCTTCTTCATTCTTAAAAAGCGAAGCAGCATTGTTGTCCAGGTAAACTTTTTTGCCTTTTTTCTTAAGATATTTAACTAATTTAAATACCACTTCTTTACTGGCGATTATATTTCGCTTCGTAATAATGCCTATAGAGTCCAATTTTTCGGGATTTTTAGCAAGTGTCAAAATATTGGGTAAATTTATAATGACTTTATAATATCAAGAAATCGGTCTGCACTCAATTTCCATGAGAATTTTCTTGATTGTTGGAATCCTTTTTTAACTAAATGTGCACTTAATTCTTTATCTTCTAAAACTCTTAAAATGGCTTCAGTCAAGGATTTTTCACATTTTGGGTCAACTGTTAATGCTCCTTCTCCAACAACTTCCGGAAGGGACGAAGTATTTGAAGTAATAACAGGACATCCGGTTTGCATTGCCTCTAAAGGAGGGATCCCGAATCCTTCATAAAGTGATGGCCAAACAAAAACAGTAGCTAAATTATATAAATAAACCAATTCTCTTTCCGGAATATATCCTAAAAATTTTACATTATCCGCAATTCCTAATCTTTGAACAGTTTGATAAATTTCTTCGTACATCCAGCCTCTTTTACCTGCAATTAAAAGCTTTATTTTTGGTTCTTCTTCTAAAACTTTTGCAAAACTTTTTAATAAAGTTGGATAATTTTTCCGTGGTTCCAGAGTTCCTGCACAAAAAATAAATCGCTCAGGGATATCATAATTTCGAATAAAATGACTATGAATATCAGTTGGGATTGGCTCGTAAATTTCAGAAGCAGCATTTGAAACAATATCTATTAAATCTTCTTTGCAATTAAATTGATTAATCAAATCGCGTTTTGTGTTTTCTGAAACTGATAAAATCTTAACAACTTTGCTTAAAGCTCTCTTAAGAGTAAGTTTTTCTGTAAAAACAGCTTTTTTATTGTGTCTTTGAGGGAACAAAAAGGCAACAAGGTCATGAACCGTCATTATTACTCTAAGTTTTTTTGGATTATGAAGAGCGGGAATTATATAACTTGTTGGTGCAAAATACAGATCAAGTTCTTCTTTATATGCATTTTTTAATACAGCCTTATGCCAAAATAACCCCTTTTTAGAGATTATTCTTGTTTCTGCGTTTTCAAATGTTCTATATATTTCAACTGGGCAATCCGTGTATAAAATATATTGATTAATTTTGTCCCTTTTTAAAATTTCATCAACAAGATGAGCTGCGTAGTAGCCTTTTCCAGCTTTTTCGTATACAGTTTCCCTTATGTCTATGCCTATTTTCATGAGCGCTTTTTTGGCAAGGATTATAAGTATACATATGACAAACCTCAAAGGTCAATTCTTAATTGTCAAAAGTATCTCACCGTGTTATCTTTTCAGTGTTTATTATTAATCCAAATAGCGTGTCAGCAAATAATATAAAAGATAAATTTTTAAAGCTTCCATTGCCTCAAAAACTGATTGGTGCCGGAGCTATTGTAGCGCTTATTAGTGCTGCTCTTCCCTGGTATTCTGATATTGATATGTACAATACAGGTGAAAGATTTCTTGGCGTTACAGGTCCACTTTATTTAGTAGGATATATCATTATTGCACTGAGTATTTTTTCAATAATTCTTACAGGATTTCATATTTTTAATAAAAAGATTCCTACACTTCCAATGAAGGAATCATTAGTTTATATATTAAGTGGAGTTGTGAGCCTTTCACTATTAATCATTGCTAATTCGGTTTATTTTCATCCTGAATTTGGTATAAATATTACGTCAAAAGAATATGGCATCGGCATGATGCTTGCATTAATTGGTTCTATGGCACTTTTAATTGGTGGGATTATGCAGCAAAGAGAAAGCGGAACTTCAAGATTAATTAAAGAATTTCAGGAAGAAACAGAATCTTTGGAAGAAGCTGTTGATCCTGTTTTAGAGTTAAATAATTTTCAAAAAGAACAGGCCGTAGCGGAGCGAAGCGTCTCTGAACCTATACAAGAACCTAGAAAAACAACAGCAGAAGAAAGATTTGAAGGTCACACTGGAGTTAGAGAGTACAAAGCAAAATCAGAGGTAACTGCACCAATTTCAAAAGGACGTGCTGAACCTTATCCTGATTCTTCTTTATTAAAGAAAGAGAGTAGCAGACCCGTTGCTTCATCTTCTCCAGCTGAAACAAGCAAAGAAGAA
>JAUVDZ010000058.1 GCA_030595015.1 Candidatus Peregrinibacteria bacterium
CCAGTGCCAAAACCCATCCCTGCCGAAGAATCCATCATTTCAAATAGAAATGCTAATAATATGATATAAAGAATTAATTCCATTTCTATTCGTCTCCCCAGATAACAGGTTCCTTTAACTGTAATTATAGCAGAGCGGCAAAAATCAACATCATGATTAAGTAAAAGATTACCGCACCAGATATGCGTATTAAGTTATGCCTAGTAATTTTCATTCTTTCCAATGCTGTCATTTCACTATCAAGTATCTTAGCGATGTTTCCAATTTCACTCGGAAACGCATCTTTCTGCAAGTTTATTTCTTCCATTTGCATCATTTTCTCCAATATTTATTAAAAATATATATGATGTCATAGATATTTAAAATTATTGGTAAATAGCAAATATATAATGGTTTTATTCAAAATAATAATGGTATAGTATGGTTATAATCAAAAATATACCATTCTATAATGGGTAATAACCAATTTAAACCAAATGCTCAATCTACTAAACTATCACACAAATATCTCTTTTCAAATCGGAATGTGATTATGAGATTTACCAGTATTTTTTACGTTCACGTTTCAAGATACAATATACCTAACTCGTTTATCAGTAAAAAATGCCAGGAAAGAGAAACTAACCCGTTTTTACAAGTAAAAGAAGGTTGGAGCAAATATTGATTCTGCCTATTTTTCTTATGCTGGAACGCTGGGGAAGGGATTTAGTCCCCTTTTTACCGGTAAAAATTCCTAGAACTACCCTTAAAACAAAAATATTGTTTTGACTATGCCCGTATCGGGATGCGAGCCCCTAACTTACTAGTATGTAATTAGGTTTTATATCTGTTGATTCTGCATTGGATTTTGATACTTCGAATCAATCTAAATTAAATTTTTGGGAACGCTTTTATAGTGATGATTAATATAATAATTTTAATTATTATGAAAAACGAAATCAACAGTAAAAAAATACTAAAAATATTTCTAATAGTTGTAATTCTTGTAAGCATTATTGTTACAGGATATTTTTTAATTGTTTACTATGTTGAAGAAAACATTGAGGATATAAAAATCCCTGAGATCACTGTAGAAACTGAGTTTGAAAAACTAACAGCGGAAGGTCTTGAATTTTCTATAAGCGTTAAAATATTTAATCCAAACAACTTTGAACTAAAAATCGATGAGTTTTCACTAGTTGCAATAACAGATGACAACAATAATGTGGGCAGTCTCACTATAGACGGGGGAACAGTAAAACCTGAGACTTCTTCAACGTTTAAATCTAAAGGCATAATTAGTTTTGAGGCGTTCGATGCCGAGGTTTTAATATTATCAATAGATGGCGATGCAACACTTAAAATTTTAGATTATGATAAAACTCTGTCTTTATCAACTGATATGGAAGTTTTCATTCCTGATATCGCAGATTTTATATTCAATAATGAAGCCGTTAATATTGAAATCCTAGTTCAGTTAAAAATCAAATTAAGAGGATTATTGACAATAGTTGGTTTCAAAGTATATAACCCTAGTGAAATACCAATTATTGGAAAAAACCTAGTTTACAGGATTTATAGACTTGATGATGATACAAAAACTTTGTTGGTTGAACAGGATATGGATCCCTTTGAAATATCTCCCAAAACAGAGATACTTGTGGATGAAGAAACCTTAATTTCTTACCGTAAGTTTTTCTTTTCAGCAGGTTTTAAACTTTTACCAAACTGGATTAATGTTCAAGTAGACGGTGATCTATCGATTGCTGGAACTAGACAGGTACTTCCAATATCTGTAAATGCATATTTTGATCCACATTTGATTAGAAATTTGGATAATAGATAAGCTGTTATTCTAATGGTATTTTCATATTACTGTTGACAATCATTCGTTTTCTTTCTAATAATTTTTTGATATCTTCATCGATATTTTTGGTGTTAATGCTCACCCAACGTATGCTATCATGTTCAAAAAGTTCATGTAATGGAAATCTTCCATCCCATGGTTCCCATGGTTTCTGTAAAGTCATACTGCTAATCACACGAATGTTTGTTGCACCTGCTTCACCAATAGCATCTGCAAATGGTGTCAAACGTTTGTCAGAAATAGCAACACCAACAGTTTGTAAGAAACTTCCAATTGGTTTAACTAATTTCGGAATCTCCATAATATCATTAACGGGTTTCACACGAATAACTCTATACAATGGAGAGGGCTCAAACCGAGTGGTGGTTCCATCATAAATCACAAGCCATTGATGAGTCGCTGATGGAAAAATCTTCACAGGTTCTCCCATCATCTCTTTCTTCAAATACTGATGATAACCATCCAATACCTGTATCTTACCAGAGTTAGTCCCTTTGGGAAGTGCAATAGACGTAGTCTCCATCTCTTCAGCAAGCAACTCAGCAAATTTTAAAGGATCAACTTCTCCACCATTTTCAACAAATATTTCCTGTGGGGAAAAACAACCCTGCTGATCCCATGCAGTTACATCAAGTGAAACTAGTTCAGCAATCTGATTAGCTCGTTCATCCATGTATTCTCTTGCAATTGTAATAAAACTAAATTTATGCCAGTGACCTGCAATTGGAATATTATGTTTTTCTGCAAGGCCTGTTAGACTTATACGTGCCTGTTCTCCACCTGTAGCTCGAACAATATCAGATTTCGAAAAAAGAAACTCCTTAGCTTCTTTGTTTCCACTTTCAAAAGGTAAAACAGCTATACTATATGCAAGCTGTGGATTTACTTCTTCGATTGATCTTGCATAAAGTGCTCCAAACACAGGTTCTTCAGATGGAACTTTGATCCAAGAGGCTGCATCGATAAGTTTGTCTAAAATCATTTCAAAAGCAGCAATACCTAGGATGTTTCCCGCACAGATATGCCCAATTACTTCTGGGTCAAAATTGGAATGAATAACATTATGCTCACCGTAGGCTTTAACTAGGCCGTCATTCAATTCAGAAAAATCCTTATATTTATCAGGTTGAAGTTTTCCAAACAAAGGTAGATTTTCTTTTCTAAGAATGCTCATAAAATGATCAAAACCCCAAGTTTCAATCATTTCCCGGGAAAAACCAGTAACAGTTGGTAGGACTTCTCTTGCGATTTTTCTGCCTTTATATTCTGGGTCCATCCAAAGATCTGTAACCTTTCCGATTACGTCTAAAACTATTGGAATTTCAATTTTCAGAAGATAATCCTGTCTAGCCTGTTTGATGTCGTTAATAATTTTATCAAGAACATCAACTGTAAAAACTGGTTTTTTAAGTTCGATATTGTTGCCAACATCTTCATATTTAAACTCTAAATTATCTTCAAGTCCAAGTTCTGGATTCCAGAAATGACAATCGATAGTTTTTCCCATTAATTAAACCTCAAAATCAACGGGGATTTGACTTGCAGTATTCACCAATTCTTGTGCTGCTTTTGCTTGATCAAGAATTACTTTAGAATCTCCGTCGATCGTAAACATACCTCTAATGAGACCTCGGATAGGATCTAGCTCTTTATTTATGACTTTTTTCCAGTTGGAATAAGGTCCTTTGAAAATAAAAGCGGCTGTTTTATTATCCTTTACAAGAAATGCATCTCTGCATTTTCCATGCCATAGATCTACATAAAAAGTTACTTCTTCTTTTAATTCCTCATCAGGCGTTATTACAAAAAGAAAATCGCCCTCCCAGATTTTTGCTACTTCTTCATAAGCTTTGCTTTTGTTAAGCTCTTCTTTAAATGTTTTAATCCATTCATCTGACGGAAAACGTACCATCGAGTTATTCCCCCTGTTCCATTAGATCGGCCATTACAGCTGCGCAACCTCGCCCTTCAACGCCTGGAAGACGAGTAACCTCAATATCAAGTACTGGTCCCTCACGACCACACACTGGACAACGCTCCATCAGTTTAACTTTGTCACCTGTTATAATAAAACCAGGGTAACTGTTAGGTATTGGATCAATGAAGGCAAAACGACCAAATTTATTGTAACCGATTGGATCGAGTTCCTCGTCTAAAACAAGTGGAATAATTGTCGGAGGAATATGTTTATAATGTCCTTCACAGCTTAAAAAAACAGAGCTGCACTCTGACATAGCATAAACATCATGGTAACGATCTTGAGGAATTCCAAGAACATCTTCAACCTTTTCTCTGAAAATCTCTTCCGGTGCACGTTTATCCTCTTCAGCTTTCCATCCACCACCTGTAAGAACCTGGCTATCTGGTAACTTTACTTTACGCCCTTCTTTTATCATTCTTTCCATAATTCGATTTAGCCAAAATGGTGGACCAGCAATATTAATTCGTTTTCCTTCCTTTTCTAAATCTTCTAGAAGGTTAATTATTCTTCTATCAGATTTTTTCTGAACTATTGGACTAATCTTTGACATTGCTTTTGCTTTGATTTTTTCTTTAATGCCAATGGCTTCATTCCGTTGCATGCGTAAAAATTGTGTGGTAATCTTCATATCTTCAAGTGCGACATGGATATTTTCAGGTTCATACAAATCATAAGCTATTCCAAAAAGACTGGCGATTGTAAGATTAGTTAAACGAGGATCTGGAATAAGTAAAATAACAGTATCATTGGGATTGTAATCCATAAGTTCTACTATGGATCTCATAGCATTACATCTAAGACGATCCCACGAACCAGTATCTCTTGGAATAAAACTAAAACGACCACTGGTTCCACTGGTAAACATAATTCTTACACCTTTTTTGTTAAACTCTTCTATTACATCATCATGATCGGGAATTTCTGTTCTAAATTGAGGCATTGGAGTTGAACCTGTGAATAAGTTGTCAAGCCAATTCAGAAATCCTTTTCCCTCTGGATAGTCTTTAAAAAATGAATCAGGTAGAAGTGGGATTTTATTGAAGTCTTCCTTGGATTTTATTTTATCTGGGGTGATATTTTTTATTTCACATAGACGCTTATATAGTTCATTATTTTCATAATGGTGTTTGAAGCTGTATTTTATTGCATTAAAGGTTAAATCTGCTGTATTTTGGTAATCTTCAAAATAGATTTTTGGTGTGAACAGGGCTTTATCAATTGGCGTCCAGGTTTCTTTTGGAGGAATGAATTTTTCTAACCTTTTTTGGAATTCTAATTCACTTTTAGTCATCATATTTTCATCCTTTTTTATTCTTCAAATTCATCTGTAATTTCTTTCAAAGATAAAATTACTCCATCGAGTGGTTTTATTAATCTAAGGGCCTGCATTTTACTACCCTTTATTTTTAATCTATTTTTTAAAACAGCTATCCCAAGACTCATCTCACCTTGGAGGACACTTTTATAAGTACCATAGTTGCCTCTTATTTCATAAGTTGCTTCTTTTTCCTCAAAAGTACTACCAGTATTGACGATAAAATCTTTTAATTTTCCACCCTCAAATTCCAGGTAAAAGTTCATTGTTGTATCATCAGGTGGAATATGCTCTACAACACCAAGTAATGATGTTGTAATACTTTTTAGATCTTTTACTGGATCGAGTTTTTCAAGCATATATTTTTTACCAATCTCAATCCATTCTTCTGAAAGAAATTTTACCATTATGCTCCCTCCCCTAGAACCGTGTCTAGTAATTCTTTAAATAATTCTTGCTCATCCTTTGAAATACCTTTAGCTATTGGATATAGAACGTGTTCTTTCCGATAAATGCCTTTGAATAAATAATTCAGAATTGTGAGTACCTTACCCATTACTAATGATTGCTCCATTGAGTCAATAGTTATTTTACTTATTCTGTCACATTCATCAGGATCATTATGATCATAATAATAATCATATTCCATATATGCAAACTTACCATTATCCAAAGGAGTAATAAAACCAAGTGAATGTTCAATATCTAATTTATCTCCCATGTCGGAAAACATTTGGATCCAATTCAAATAATGGTCTTCATCGCCAGTCCACATAGCTCCCCCTGGTCCTATAAACATTTGTTGCCTCATCATTCGTGTTGGTAATATTCGAAATGCATGTAACCAAACAATATCTGTCATTTCTGGTTTGGAATAAACTTTTTTGAAGAAATCCTGTAAATCATCATCAAAAACTTTTGCAACTTGTTCGGGGGAAGGATCTAAAGCCTTTTCCAAATGTTTTCTCATAGGCCCAGCAAATATTGCTTTTAGGGGATCTTCTTCTTCTGAAAGTATCTTTAAAAATTCGCTATCTTTAAGAGATGAAAATCTAGGTGCACCCAATATCAAACTCTTCATCAAAGATTCATCTATGGTATAGTCTACCATATCTTCTACTATATTTTTATCATCTTTATTACAGATAATAGCTACCACATAGTTAAGTTTAAGATAATTTTTACATACCAAATTAAAATCTTTTGAAATCTGTAGTGTTGGGCTAAGGAATTCAGCAAGATATTTTCGTGAAAGAACAGCTAGTGATAATCCTACACCGCGCTTTCCTAACTTAATTAAAAGTCTATAGGCATCTCTTAAGTTATCAAATGGAACAAGAACAGCTTCTTCATCATCAAAAACAGGATGAAGTTTAACAACAGCCTCAGTTACAATAACTGGAGGAGTAAGAGATAGATTGGTAAATCCAGGTTCAGTAGAATAAGGATTATTTCTTTCCCAATCACTATGTTTCTTGATATTTCCTTCATCATCTACTGTTGTTAAGTCAATGAAATTATCTGCAAAAGCACCATACTTGTTTCCCCAGGTGGAGATAATTCCTGTTGTTAAAATATTAGAACATACATGTGCTCCCGCTTCTGCAGCTAATGCCCTTAGCTTATTCTTAATAGCTTCTTTTTGCAGTTCAAACATAGTTATACCTGCACCTACCGTTGCTGTACAACTTTCAGGATCAATTTCAAGTTTTCTTAACCGATAAAGATCGATTACAATGCCTTTATCAAGGCTAAGACCCTTTGCTAAAACTGTTGGTGCAGCTGCTGAAAAAGCTGTTCCACCACTACGTGGCATGTAAGGTATATTATTTTTATTTGCAAATTTTATAATCTTTGATATTTGCTCTGTATTTTCTGGCAATACAACATAATAATTTAATTCAGAATCTTGAGGGAGTATAGTCATTGTATATGAAGCAATAATAACAGGGTCATTAGTCGCCCATTCATTCCCAACAATATCTTTTAATCCGTGAATGATATCGTCTTCAGTAACACTCTGAAACTCACTTTCATCTAAATTTTCTACATATTCTTTTAACGCTTTTGCAACTTTCTCAGGGCGTAATTGTGTAATAAAATTACATTGCTTATCACAAAAGCCACATAGATTGCAAGA
>JAUVDZ010000055.1 GCA_030595015.1 Candidatus Peregrinibacteria bacterium
TCTTGATGATTTAGGTCTTTTAGAACTTGAAGCTGACTTATTAGACTTAGAACTAACTGTTCTTGAAACTGAAATCGATACTGTTCTTGATCAACTTCTTGAATTAGCAACAATTAAAGCTGAATTTGAAGCAATGGTTGAAGACGCTGGAGGACAACATGGAGAAGATTGTGATGACTTTCAGGTTGGTTCAGGCCAGGCTTGGGGGATTGCTCATAACTTTGCTGACACCCAATGGTGTTTTACTGATGAAGGTCAAATTGAAGATATGCTTCAAAATCTTGATGAATACTGGCAAGCTCACAGCTCAACTCACCTACCAAGTGAAGCTGTACTGAATGAACAATTAGATACATTAATGAACAGCTACTTTGATGCATTAGCTGATTTAGAAGCTGTTCTTGCTGATATTGCTGCTCAACATGATCTTATTGATGGTCTAATGACTTCTCTTGCAGATTGTCTTGCAGAATTGCAAGCCCTTCAGGATCTTGGCGAATGTTTAGATCAGGATATTGCAGCAATGCAGGCAACATTAGATGAAGCTGCAGGCGTTGAACCGTTTACTCCTGAACCACCGGCTGAAGAGCCTCCGGCAGAAGAACCGCCAGCTGAAGAACCAGGTGATGACTTAGGAGATATTTTCGGTCACTGGGCTGAAGACTTTATAAACAATTTATTTGTTGCTAGTATTGTTTCTGGTGACGGAGATACTGGATTCTTTAGACCAAACGACAACTTAAACAGAGCTGAAGCTGCAAAAATGCTTATTCTTGCACATGAAGATCCATTAGTTGATTCATTCTTTGATGTTTTCTTTGATGTAACTGAAAGTGATTGGTTTTGGACATTTGTTAATACTTCATCTGATCTTGGATATTTTGAAGGATATGCAGATGAAAGTTTTGGACCTGGAAATTCAATTTTAAGAGCTGAAGCAATTGCAGTTGTAATGCGTGCTCTTGGATTTGAGATCCCTGAATATGACACTTATTCATTCCCTGATTTATCAGGTGAAGAATGGTATGCAGACTTCGCAGAAAAAGCTTATCTATGCGGAATTGTTTCAGGACGAGATGGTGATTTTGTAGGAGGAGACACAATCACTCGTGCAGAAATGTCTAAGATTTTAGATCTTTCATTTTTAAATGATTTGTTAGAAGCTGATTGTACACAGTAAATTAGTCAACACGTAATTGAAGCCGTCTCTTGCATAAGAGGCGGCTTTTTTTTAGTATTAGTCCGCTATGAATAAATTAAATTTCGACATATTGGTAGTTGGTGGAGGAGGAGCTGGTTTAAAGGCTGCTCTCGAATGTGTAAAAAATCCTGAGTTAAAGGTTGCTGTTCTTTCCAAAGTTCATCCTTTGCGCAGTCAAACCTGTATGGCGCAAGGAGGCATGAATGCAGCAACAAAAGGATCAATCGATGCTCATATTCAAGACACAATTAAAGGAGGAGATAATTTAAGCGATCATGCTGCTGTTGACTACTTATGCAATGAAGCTCCGAATGCAGTTAGGGAGTTGGAAGATATGGGCATGATTTTCAGTCGCGAAGAAGATGGTTCAATTTCACAACGAGCTTTTGGGGGCCAAACCGAAGTCAGGACTTGTTACGCCCGTGATTATACAGGTCGCAATGCAATGACTACTTTATTTACCGAATGCCTTAAACATGATGTTGAAATATTAAATGAATTTTTTGTTCATTCATTGATTGTAGAAGACGGCGAAGTTAAAGGATTGAATGCTTTTGAAATGAAAACAGGTGAACTTCATGAGATAAGCGCAAAAGCTGTAATTTTGGCTACAGGAGGCGCAGGTCAGATTTATAAAAACAATGTAAATGCTGCAATTTCAACAGGAGATGGTATGGCACTCGCCTATCGCGCCGGATGCGCTTTAAAAGATATTGAATTTGTTCAATTTCATCCTACAACTCTTCATCATAAAGCTTTGCTGATTTCAGAAGGAACACGGGGAGAAGGCGCATATTTAATTAATAAAGATGGGAAACGATTTGTTGATGAATTGGCTCCAAGAGATATTGTTGCCAGAGCAATTAAAGTTGAAATCGAAGAAGGTCGCGGAATTGATGGCGCTGTACATTTAGATTTACGACATTTAGGAGAAGACTTAATCCTTGGCAAATTAGCTCAAATTCATAAACTTGCTTTAGACTTTGCAGGAATTGATTGTATAAAAGATCCAATCCCTGTAAAACCTGGTGCTCATTATTTTATGGGTGGAATTTCAACTAACCACGAGTGCGAAACTGAAATCAAAGGGTTATTTGCATGTGGAGAATGCGCAAGTGTAGGAATCCATGGAGGAAATCGATTAGGAGGCAATTCTTTAATGGAAATTGTCGTATTCGGGAAAAAAGCCGGAGAAATGGCTTCAAAATACGCAAAATCAACTGAAGCAAAATCCATAAAAACATCAAAAAAAGTTGAAATAATGGCAGAAGTTGAAAAATTAATGAAAGAAGGGTCAGAAAATCAATTCGAAATCAAAAATGAAATGAAAACTGAAATGTTATTAAGTGCTGGGATATTCAGAAATAAAGAATCCTTATCAAAAGGCCTAGTCTGTATAAAAAATTTATACAAGAGATCGGATCAAATCAACATAGGCAATAATTCAAAACACTTCAACATGGCTTTATACAATGCATTTGAACTTAAAAACATGCTGGACATTGCAATAGCCATTCTAGAAACCGGGCTTAAACGTGAAGAAAGCCGCGGAGCCCATTACAGAACAGACTTCCCTGTAAAATTAGAACCACAACATTCATATATACATTATGACAAAGATTAAAATCCAAAAATTCGATCCATCGAAAGATGAAAAACCATACTTTAAAGAGTATGAATTTGATTGTGCAAAAGATCAGACTGTTTTGGAACTTTTAAATTGTATAAAAGAAAAAAAAGACCCGACACTAGGATTCAGGCATTCGTGTAAAGCTGGAATTTGTGGCTCATGCTCAATGAGAATTAATGGCCGGGCACGGTTAACCTGTAAATTAATGGTAGCTGATGAAGTTAAGAAATTTGGTGAAATTGTGATTCAGCCAATTGGAAATCTAAAAGTTGAAAAAGATTTAATTGTTGATATGGAGCCGTTTTTTGCTGAGATGAAAGCAGTTAAACCGTGGTTCGATAAAATAACAGATGAGAAAGTTATGCCTCGTGATGTAGCGAAAATTGAAAAATCATCAGAATGTATTTGGTGTGCTGCTTGTTTTTCAGATTGTCCTTCAAGAGATGCATCAAAAGGATATTTAGGGCCAGCTGCTTCAGTTTTAGCTCAACGATATATTGATGATGTTCGCGATGATTCAAAAAAAGAACGCCTTAAAACTTTGATAGACAAGCAACTTTGGATGTGTGCGCATTGCGAGAAATCTTCAGAAAACTGCCCACAGGATATTGAGCCACAAGAAGTAATTTCGAAATTAAGAGAACAATCAATAAAAGAAGGTTTAACTGGAAATGTTGGAGCCCGCCATGCACGAACAATCACAGGGCATGTGCGAAAATACGGAGAAATAGTTGAATCAAGGCTTCCTTTAGGTGCATTAGGGCCAATTAAAGTGTTTAAAATGCTGCCTTTTGCGTTGCGAATGTTATTTTCAGGCAGAATGCCTCCCCTATTCATTAAAAAAGTTAAAGGATGGAAGAGAAAAAAATAAAGTACGCATATTTCCCTGGCTGTGCATCAAAGCAAATGACAACAAAATACAATGATGCAACACGTTTAGCGTGTAAGGCGCTGGGCATTGAGCTTGTTGATATTCCTGAATTTAGTTGTTGTGGGGCTGGTGTTGTAAAAGAAGCTGACCGCAAACTGAATGAAGATATGAATGAGCGTAATTTTAGCGTTACTGATGGTTTGGATATTATGACTATTTGCTCAACGTGCGTTATAAACCTGCGAAAAGACCTTTTTAGACTGCGTGATGCCGGTAAATTTAAGGATTTTAACGTTAAACACTGGCTTTGGGTGCTAACTGAGGATTTGGGCATGGATCGCATTCGTAAGGCTGTTAAAAAGCCTCTTACAGGCATTAAAATCGCTACTTATTATGGTTGTCATATAGTTCGTCCTTCAAAGTATGTTAGCGACCATCAAAAAACTGACAATCCTTATAATTTCGAGGAATTTGTTGAAGCTTTGGGTGCTACGGCAGTTGATCTTCCTACAAAAATGGATTGCTGCGGATTTCACTCAAATCTGGTTGATCCAAAAGCATCTCAAAAAATGAGCGAAAAGTATTTAAGTGATGCTGACGAGCAAAAAGCAGATATCATTATTACGAACTGCCCTTTCTGCCATATGCAGTTTGATATCTTTCAAAAGAAATACAAAATCCCAGTGCTGCATATGAGCGAAGTTTTGTGTATGGCATTAGGATTACAAAAAACAGCACCCTATCTCTAGAGTGCCGTCTTGCTATTTGAGTGCAACCAATCGACTTTACTAAGTAAAGCCCTTTGGTTGGCAATTGTTTATTTTCTTTTTCTTCTCATCCATGCTCCACCTAACGCAAGTCCAATTATTGGAATTAATACTCCAGGACCTGTTTGAGGAGTTGCAGGAGCAGCTGCGTGCAATACAGGAGCAGGAGTTGGCTCCTCAGGAGGAGCTTCGTGAACTGGTGCAGGAGGAATATAAGTTGATGGAGAAGGAGGTTCTTCTTCTACCGGAGGCGTATAAGTTAAAATAGGAGGATCGTCCTCTTCCTCTTCAGGAGGAGTGTATGTTAATGATGGAGGATCGTCCTCTTCCTCTTCAGGAGGAGTATATGTTAATGATGGAGGCCCATCATCATCCAGTTTTACAGTGAATGAATCATGACAAGTATCAATTCCAACATTTGTTTCCGGATCTAAAGCCCAAACAGTGATAGTTTCAGATTGACCTGAAGGCTTACCATCCATTGTAACTGTTAAATCAGTTGTACTTAAAGTTGCCTGATCATTAAATGTAATATCCCCATTTTCTGAAGTAGTGTTATATTTAATATTTCCCCATGAACCCTGATCGCCATCGATTTGCACAGTCAAATTTTCATTAATAAATCCACTTGCAGGAATTATAAATTCAGGAGATCCATCTCTTTGAGCTTCAGCAGGTGCAACAATTTTTAAATTTCTACAAACAGGTTCGTCTGTTGGAACACTGGCTCTGCTAATTTTAAGTGAATCTTTACATTCATTTAATGGGAGCCCTGTAACATCAACAGCCTGAACTATAATTGTATCTGATTCGCCTTCTGCAGGTCCACCACTTAATGTAGCTGAAGTATTCTCTGTATTAATATTTGAACCGGTTTCGTTAAATCCAATAGTACCATTTAATGAAGTTATTTTATAATCCTGAACATCATCTGTTCCAGTAACATTAAATTCTAAATTATCTGTTGCCGGAGAAAAATCTGCAATTATTTCTAAATCAGTACTTGAAGGTTGTACTATTTCTAAAGCAGTACAATTATTAACCTCAGGAACATCACATAATTGCTGAACTGCATCCTCTAATACAGATGTAATTGTAGGAGATAAAGTTGAAGATTGTGCATAAGCAATAACTAAAACATCATCTTGTGTATAAGTAAGAGGGATGAAATTACTTCTTAGATTATCATCCGTAGTACTATCCGGAAATGTATCTTCAACATTAAAGACCGGATTATCTAAAAATGCTTCAACCTCTATACATTGGCATTGCTGAATATAACCTGTTACCAGATTTTTCAAATATTCAGTATATGCCGGATTTAATGTATTCCCTATTTCCTGTTGAGCTCTATCAATATCACTTAAAACCTGTGCAACAACTGCAAGAAATTCAAATCGGGTATTACAATCCGTACATTCCTTTTGCTGTTCTGCTGCCATTCTTTCAGCTGAGGCAATATCATCTTGATATAAATAAAAGATTGTCCAATAAAGCTTAGCATCACAATTTGAAATACAATTTGATGTAACCATCTGAGTTAACGCCCCCTGGAATGCATCCCAATTTCTATTTGCATATGCTGCTCTAAAATCATTTATATAATCATTACAAGTAAGTTCTTCTTTAGGGACTGTTAATGTAAGAGGTTGATGCTCAATAGTAATTAAAGGCAAACCACAATTAGCTGCATGCCAATTAGTATAATCAGCCATAATCGCCTGTAATTCAATTCTTGTATTTACATTAGTAAATCTATCCCCAACCGCTCTCTTAACTTCTTCTTCTGATAAATCACAATAATTTACCGGTTCACAAGTATTATTTAAAGAATTAAATAAACGACCTTCTTCACAAAGACAAGAAATTGGTGGAGTCGGAGCCAACACTGTAAGAGTGGCTGCGGGAGCCACACTAGGAGCTGTTACAAAACCATCATTTACATCACATATACATGCATCACCTGCCGGATTTGAAGTAAGACCTTCATTGTCTGCACAAATTAATGCTGTAACTGGTTGCAACGGTATGGTAGTTGTAACTATAGTAATTGGAGCAGGAGCCGTTGTAAAACTAGCACCCTGAAATCTTTCACTGGTTTGTGAATAGATAATTGCACCAACAATTGCAATCACAACTACTGCAATACCTACAATTGCAAGTATTTTACCAGTAGTAAAAAATGATTTCTTTTTAGGTGTAGGAGTCGCTTCGCTCGCTGGCGCTCGCTCCATAGAGCTCCCCTTTGGGTCGCTCTGCGGATCCGAAGAAATTAGAAGATTGTCCATGTGTATTTTTGTTATTTGTTTTATATAAAAATGGCATAATACCATTATTATATTATACCATTTTCTTCGCCTGTCGTCAAACCGTTCGTAATGGTTCAATAGCTTGTGAACACTTGGAGTAAAATAATACCAAGTAAATAACCAAGCAAAATATGGCATATACAACCAATCCCAAGATGCCCAAATTGAGAGCAAAAGCAGTAGAAATGGTGCGTTCAGGCAAAAGCATACGACAAACCTCAAGGTATTTTGGATATAGCGTGGGTGCAATTCATGGCTGGTGCAAAAAAGCTCCTTTTCCAGGTGTTTTTGAGATACCAACTGAATCTTCGAGACCCAACAGTCACCCAAATAGTTTAAATGAAAAGATGGTAAAAAGAATCATTGAAATACGAAAAGAAAGGGGTCGATGTGCAGAGATTGTACATGAAAAAATGTTGAGAGAGGGACGTAAAGTGAGCTTGAGCAGCGTGAAGCGAACACTAGAAAGAGCAGGCCTCATCAAAAAGCGCAATCATCTCAAAAGGCATCATGACCATATCAAACGTCCACACGTATTTAAGCCTGGAGACTTGCTACAAATAGATACAATCCATGTTGGTCCACCACGTCCAGGAAGGTTGTATATTTATACCCTAATAGATCTTTTCTCCAGATGGGCTTGGGCAGTACCAACACATAAAATCAATACTCACAAAAGTGCATATTTCGTTCGCAAAGCTCAAATAAGCTCTAACTTTGAATTTACCATGATTCAATCAGATAATGGTTCAGAATTCTCACAAAATTTCACAGAGAGAATTAAAATAACTCACAGACATAGTCGAGTGAGGAGATCAAACGACAATGCTCATGTCGAACGATTCAACCGTACAATTCAAGAAGAATGTTTAGACAGAGTTCCAGAAACCATGAATTCATACATGAAAGCAATTACAGAGTATCTAGAGTATTATAATAATGAAAGACTACATCTCGGAATTAATAAAAAAACACCGTCACAAATTATCAGTGAGTGTTCACAAGCTATTGACTAGAAAACG
>JAUVDZ010000054.1 GCA_030595015.1 Candidatus Peregrinibacteria bacterium
ATCCAAAATATCCTTACACGCAACAACCGCTCCTGCCATTCCTTCGTCCAAATCAACCTGTTCAACAACTTCATATTTCACTTTCCCAAGATCATGTTCATCCGGCAAAGCAATTAGTTGTTCCAGGTTATGCTTTCCGCCAATTACAACAAAATCATCAAAACCCGCATCTATAAGTGCATGGATTTGATGCACAATCAATGGCCGTCCATTAAATAACAAAAAGTTTTTGTCCGGAATCGGTTGCATCCTCTTACTTCGCCCTGCGGCTAGTAGCAAAACTCGCATATAAATTTAAGTTAAAATTTCAGGAAGTCTATTTTGATCGATTGCGTCACGAATTTCAATAGCAGTTCGCTCACCATAGCTCAAACTTTGCCCCCATAAATAACCTGTATATGGAGTGAAACGCGTACCTGGCGATCCCGGAATCCTCATACTTACGTCAAATATCACGATTTCTTCTTTCCCATTTTCAGTGCTAACCGCTCCTTGAAGGGCAAAAGGTCCAATCATGCCTGGGGTGAGCTCTTTTTGAGTTAACTTTACGAACTTTTCCCCGATATCAAAGATTTTCTCAAGAATCGACTCTTTTGTAGTAACCGCGTAATGACCGGTTTCAATCAATGAAGGTCTTGTGTACTTTAATAGTTCAATTTGTTCAGGAGCCGGAAGCCGCAATAAACCATCAAGATTCGTTTGCCGACGTGTGTCCGTTCCCATTAATTCAAGTTCATCATCAATAACTGAGTAAAAATAGTTGCAGTTAACATGCGCTCCAACGATATATTCTTCAATCACCGCGTTTTTAAGTGATTCTTCTTTTATGATTCCTTCTTTTATTAATTCTTCGGATTTTTCCTGATAATCAACTGCGTTATTTGCTAAAAAGAAAGCCCTTTCATATCCTCTTTTTGCCTCATTCACTTTAACAATTGATAATCGGTCGATTTGCTCAGAGTCTTCAAAGATTTTAGGGATTCGGATTCCTGCTTTTTCAAGTAAATAATACTGATTTTTTTCAATATCCCGCTCTTCTAATTTAAGCATTTCACGAGTTCCAAAAATTGGCACTTTAAAGTCTTTTTCAATCTCTTCAAAATTACAATAAACCCAAAAATATCGATTATGGATAAAAATCGTATTTCGTTTTCGAAGCTCTTCCTGCACCTCTGGCTTCACAACATCCTTAAAATGATCAACCATGATCACATCATCAATACAACCTCGTCCATCTTCACGGGTTTTATAGTATTGGCTGTACGTTTTTTCGCGGCCCTTCATGCAAACAGCCAAAGTTTTAAAACCGGCTTTTTTAGCACCATGACAAACATCTAAAGCGCTGTGTCCACCAAGAACACCGATAGTTATATTTTCTGTGTCGTATTGTTCGATATTTTTTGAGATATCCATTTAAATTTTTATTATAAAAAAGCGACCGCATTATAACATAATTTATATCCATTCCTATCCCAAAACCTCATCCAGTCGATCTTGTTCGATTGCTTGTTTGATATCGCGGCATAAACGTCGGCCTGTGCTCATTGGTTCGTCATATCTTAGCCATGTGTAAGGCGATCCGTGAACAAATGGATTTGTTCCGGCAACGATTCGGGCTGAGATTTCAAAAACGTATAAGTTTAGGTTTGGATCAATAATGGCTTCTAAGCAGAAAGGCCCGTATAAGCCTTTGCCAGCAAGTTTTTTTGACTCTCTTACAACGTTTTCACCTAATTCAAATACTTCAGGGAGAATTGATTCTCGTAAAACGATTGGGATATTTCCGGTGATTGTATAAGAAGTCCTAAGATTTGCATCTAACTGGTCTTGCGCACAAACTCGTCCGATTGAATCAGCATTTGATTCGTACCTCTTGTCAAAACTCATGATTTCTAACTCTTTTGTTAAAGGAGAGTAAAAATAATGCGTATACATTGGAACTCCAACTATATATTCCTGTAAAACGTATTTCTCGTCACCAGGATAATCTTTAATACCTTCATAAAAATCTTCAGTAGAATTAGCTACGAAATAACCTTTTCCGCCTTGTGCTCCATGGAATTTTACGATCACAGGTCTATCGATATCTTCTGGTTTATCAAACATGCGAGGCATTTTACACCCTGAATCAAGCAACCATTCACGTTCTTTTACTCTGTCAGACTCATATTCAAGTATTCCCTTTGTTCCATAATGCATCATTGTTACTTCTTTCATCTTTTCTGGTCCAATATAAGAAACAAAAGATCCATGAGGGATAATAATGGCATTTTGCTCTTTAAGTTGTTCTTCAATTTCAAAAAAATCTTCGATACCTTCTATTTCAATAATTTCGTCTGCGACTTTATAGCTATCATAAGGCTGTCTTCGCCCTTTCATACAAATACAAATCGTTTCAAAGCCCTCATCTTTTGCACCTTTTAGGATTTGAAGTGCACTGTGACTTCCGAGTGTTGCGATTTTGTAATCTTTAATATCTCCCATATTTGCTTTATTTAAAAGAAAAAGTTTTGATTATTATAAATGCTAAATGTTTATTACACAATGTGTTTTTTTTAAGAAAATGACTTTATCATGAGAAACGTACTCTTTAATATTGAAAATTTTATCAATATGTACTAACATTCGAACGAACTAGGGAATTAAAAATCGTATATGGAAGACCTGCAAAATGTTGTCAGTATGCTTCAACATTTTGGCCTTAGCGCTAAGGAGGCCAGTGCATATTTGGCATGCCTGGAGCTCGGCCCTACAAGTATACAAGAGATTTCAAAGCACTCAGCAATGAATCGGTCTACAGTACACTTTCTAGCGGAATCATTGAAGATAAAGGGTTTATTTAGTGAAACATGTAAGGGTAAAAAGCGGTTATTGTTTGCAGTTAAACCTGAGAATTTCACAAAATTGGTAAATAAAGAAAGGCAACATTTGAATTTGATGGAATCTGATCTTGGGAGTTTGATCCCATTATTAAACAAAATTAGTACAACTGAGGCGAATAAGCCCAAAGTGCGTTTTTATGAGGGGGAAAAAGGGTTTTATGATATTTGTTCCCGATCTTTGGATCATTCAAAAAAAGAGATTTGTTTTCTTTCATCTTTAGGTGATTTTAGAAATGTGGGTAATGATATAGCTTATGATGAAGATTATTATATCCCTAAGCGGGTAAAAAAAGGTATTAGAATAAAGATGCTTGTATTTGAAAACAAAATTTCACAAAATTATAGGATCAGGCAGTCAAAAGAATTGCGGGAAGTACGTTTTCTGCCTAATGATTTTAAGTTTAAAAGTACCTTTTTTATATATGAAGATGAGTATTCAATGATTAGTTCAAAGCCTCCTTTTTTGGGAGTTGTGATTCAAAGCAAACAGCTTACTCATACTATGAAACAGATTTTTGAGATGTTGTGGGCAGTAGGGAGGTAACGTTTTGAGCTCAGGTCAAGATGTTAAAAAATATGCATATTTTGGAAATTGGGCTCGAATGTGCAACTATCGAGTGCCGATTTGCTTTGCGGAAAGCCAAGGATTGGCTGTTTAGCAACTTTCTATTGCATGCGCCGCGAAAAGCTATATAATAACTCAAGATTCAGTCAATAAATAACCCTTATTGATCTCCAATCAACCTAGTACAATATATAAAGATGATATTTAATTAATTTAAGGACAACATTCTCTTGACACTCAATTGCAATTACCACTAAACTTTGGTACGTTAAAAATTGGATGTCATATATACACGGCCACGTCTGCCGCATCGGAAATAAGAATGACTGTACCCCCACTTATATCCCGGTGTTAATACAGGAGAACATCCCCATAAATATCCATTCAAAAAATCTACAGGTAAACAAAGAAGCGCGTAAAGCGAGACATAAGAGGAATTTTTCAGGTCTTGGCTCAGCGGCTATTGCTCTCAACAACGTATCTAAAAGCGTATTAGCCCTTCCAAAACTTAAAAAACCTTCTTTTTTAAAGCGTAAAAAGGCTTCATATACTAATATTAGTGAATCTCATATATTAAAGAGAGCACTGGGATTTGTTGCATTCTTCGTTTTAGTTACTTCGTTTACGCCAAATATTGCATTTTCAGACACAGAATTTGCTGCTTATGAACAAATGTCTGCACAAATGCTTGCTACAAATATTATTGCTGATGATTCGGGATTTATGATCCCTGTTAATCCTCAAACAAACGAAGCAGATAGAAGTGAAATGAGCGATAAAATTTCTCATACAGTTGTTGGCGGTGAAACATTATCAACAATTGCTGAAATGTACGGGCTAAAGTCAACTACGTTAATGTGGGAAAATAATTTAAGTAAACAAAGCATATTAAGAGTAGGGACTGCTTTAACAGTTCCACCAGTTGATGGAGTTAGTCATACAGTTAAAAGTGGACAATCACTTGCTAAAATTGCTGCTATATACGATATAGAAGAAGCAGTAATTGTTAAACAGAACGGTTTTGCAGATGAAACAATTTCAGCAGGGCAGGCAATTTTTGTTCCAGGTGGTGAGCAAATAGCTCCGCCAGCTCCGGTTATTTCAAATACAGCTTACAGATCTACGGGTGTTGCAACTGCTTCTCCTTCAAGAGTGGCATTAGACGCAAATACAACAGCGCCGGCAGTTGGTAAGTTCCTTATATATCCTACGCGTGGAAAAATTACACAAGGTTATCATTCTTGGCACCGTGCAATTGATATCGCTGATAGAAGCAAGCCACCAATTTGGGCTGCAGCTGGAGGTACAGTTGTGAAAGCTTCAGAAGGTTCTTGGGGTGGAGGTTACGGTAATCATGTAATTATCGATCACGGAAATGGAGTTCAGACTTTATATGCTCATTTAGACTACTTAACTGTTGCTAATGGTCAATCTGTTGGCCAGGGTGAAGTAATCGGACGAATGGGAAATACTGGACGAGTTTACGGAGTTACAGGAATTCACTTACACTTCGAAGTACGTGATGGAGGCGTTAAGCAGTATCCAGGGAATTATTGGTAGAGCGTAGCGAGCTTTGCGAGCGAAGCTCTGTGGAGTGCTAGGTCAAGCTGCGAAGAAGGAACGAAAGTGACTGATTGAGCAGGTTGAGCCCGTACGACGAAGTGCGGCCTTAAGCCGCGAAGCGAAATCCGAAAAATTAAATCATTGAAAGGCCATCTGAGAAGGTGGTCTTTTTGCTTAAACATGCGTATGAGCAAAGCGAATCGGATGGTTAAGTACGACGGAGCGAAGCGGAGTGTGCTAGCTCAACCTGTGAAGATGGAACGAAGTGACTGATTGAACAGGTTGAGCCCGTACGACGGAACGAAGTGGAGCGTACCTACGATTGTATATCAAAAAGCTATACATTCGTAGGTGCTGATTTAGACCCGTACTGTACGGGAATTCCTCCCAGGAGGGATTTGACAGATTTGTATTTTTCTAATAAGTTCTACTCGACTTATACTTAAATTTCTAGATTATGGCAATTACTATTGCAGGAGGTGGAAGTAGATATGAATCTGATGTAAATGATAAACGGTATATGTTTGTTGATGATATTATTTTAATGTGTGATGAGCACGATAATGTAGTTATTCCTAAGGATTTATGTGAAAAACTTGGATATGAAGTGAAAATAATGTGGCCTAATGCAATCGGGCTTTGCGAAAGGAATCCTCAGTTAATGGCGTGTTGGGAAAAAATTGTTGAAGGATTAAACCTGGAAACTAATAGTTTAGGTATTAATCTTGGAGAAATTCATTTTAAGAATGAAGAAGGTTTGAGAAAATTTATATTACATTTGCTTCAATTGAGTGAATTGTTAATTCTTGAAGATTCAGCCAAAACCCAATATGATTATAGTGAAAGTGCTAAAGATTCGGAAGCTCCACTCGCAATATATAATTTTGTAGAAACAAGTGCTCAATTAAGAGAAAGAATTGCTGCAAATCCTGATTTAAGATGGATTATTATGGATGATCATGTGCCAGTAGATGAAGACGAATCTACCCATCAATTTTTACAGAATGCTAAATTTGCAATGAATAAAGCTCCTGATGCCCAACTATTTTATACTGGAGAACGTCCAGGGAGTCAGGAAAAAGAGTTTTGTGCTGAAAATGACATACCAATGATACAAAAATGGTATGTGGATGAATTAATTAAATTTATACTTGATGATGAACATGTTTTTGAAAATTTAATAGAGGTTGCTGCATCAAAAGAGGAAGCAGATCAAAGATGTCAGGAACTTATAGATGATGATTTTGTACAAAATTCAGAAGAAGATTGTAAAGGAATGATGCCTCACACACTTTTAGTTAGAGCTCTTATATTTTTAAGAAATTCAGGAATTCTAAATAATGAAGCACAATTTGTTTCTTATGAACGCGAATCTGGTGATTACAATCACAGGCTTATGTTTAAGTCCAATGATTAATCAGCCTTTGACTTCATCCAATCTTTCCTTTAGACTTATTTAGGTCTTTTAAAGGTGCTGTAAACATGATAAAAAAGCTATTTATAGGGGTTTTGCACTTTCCACGGTTTATCGCATGCTCGATGATAAAAGTGTGGCAGAATACCCTATCTTTTGATCACGGTCCTTTAAAAAAATTCTTTCCGTACGGATATTGCAAATATAAACCTACTTGCTCGCAATACACATACGAAGCAATTAAAGAATATGGAGTAATTCGAGGAGTTCCAATGGGAGTGTGGAGAATTCTAAGATGTAATCCATGTAGTAAAGGAGGATATGACCCAATACATAAACATTAATTAACGCGCTAAAATGCCCCAACCTAAGAAAACTCATCATGTTGTACGACGTGCACTAATAAGTGTGTCAGATAAATCTAAACTTATTCCTTTTGCTAAGCGGCTTGATAAACTCGGGATCGAGATTTTGTCGACTGGAGGGACTGCAAAAGTTCTTAAAAAAGAGGGAATTAAAGTAAAAGACGTAAGCAAATATACAAAATTTCCTGAAATGATGGATGGAAGAGTGAAAACTTTGCATCCAATGATTTATGGTGGAATCCTTGCTGTTCGTGATGATCAGGCGCATATGGATGATGTTGTTGCTCATAAAATGAAGCTGATTGATCTTGTTGTTGTGAATCTTTATCCTTTTGAAGAGACTGTTGCAAAAGAGCATTCAACTCATGAGGATATTATTGAAAATATTGATATTGGAGGGCCAAGCATGGTCCGGGCTGCTGCTAAAAACTATAAATATGTCGGAATCGTAACTGATCCAAAAGACTACTCAAAAATTGCAAATCAATTAGAAAAAAGAGGAGAATTAACGCTTAAAACTCGTGAACAATTAGCATTTAAAGCTTTTGATCATACATTTAGATACGATGAGGCGATCTCGTCATATTTTAGAAAACATACAGGTGGAAAAGAACTTTTGAATTTACATTATGAAAAACAGTTACAATTAAGATACGGAGAAAATCCTCATCAAAAAGCGGTTTTCTTTAGAAATCCAAAAAACCACGATTCAAATGTGACGAATTCAAAACAATTACAAGGAAAAGAGCTTTCATATAACAATATTATGGATGCGGATGGTGCTTTGGAGCTGGTAAAAGATTTTAAAGCTCCGATTGTTGCAATTGTGAAACATGCGAATCCATGTGGTGTTGCGATTGATCATAAAATCGAGAATGCTTTTGTTAAAGCGCATAAAGTTGATCCAATGTCTGCATTTGGATGCGTGATTGCAATGAATCGTCCATGTAATGAAAAAATCGTTGATTATATAAATAAAGAAAAAATGTTTGTTGAGATTATTGCTGCGCCTTCATTT
>JAUVDZ010000038.1 GCA_030595015.1 Candidatus Peregrinibacteria bacterium
GAGTTCAAGCAAATCGTTGGTCGGGGTACCAGGTTGTTTGAAGGCAAGAATTTTTTTACCATATATGACTTTGTAAATGCCTACCACCACTTTGCCGATCCCGAGTGGGATGGTGAACCAATTGAGCCTGAAGAAAAAACCACCCGAACAGAAAAGGCACATGAGCCGGATCCGGATTATGATGCCGATGGGGGAGAGAAAGTCCCGAAAAGAAAGAAGCTGAAGATAAAGCTAAGGGATGGTAAAGAGCGTGAGATACAACACATGCTTTCTACCTCGTACTGGAATGCAGATGGTACGCCCATTACAGCAGAAGAGTTTCTGCAAAACCTCTTTGGCACACTGCCCGAATATTTCAAGGATGAAGAAGAACTTCGCAGTATCTGGTCAGAACCAGGTACCCGCAGAGCTTTTCTTGATAAGCTCGCACAGGCTGGCTTTGGCATCGATGAATTAAATGCCATGAAAGAGCTGATCGATGCGAAAAATAGCGATCTCTTTGATGTACTGGAATATGTGTCATATGCAAGAAAGCCCATAACCCGTGAGATGCGCGTAGCAGAAGCCCAAAACAGGATCTTCTACGGCCTTGATAATAAGCAGAAAGATTTTCTTGAATTTGTATTGTCGAAGTATATCGAAACCGGAGTAGAAGAACTTGACCAGGAAAAACTACCGAGTCTTTTGGAATTGAAATATCAGTCTATAACAGATGCAGCTGAATTCCTTGGAGGGGTAGAACACATTAGAAACACTTTCATCACCTTCCAGAAGTATTTGTATGAGAGGGTGGCGGTGTAAGATAATAATTGAACGGTTAATTAGTATACTATTATGGAGCAGCAAAGAATTGAGAAATTTGAAATGCCTATTATCGGTGGAATATACTCAGATCTAACTAAACTTGACTTCTCTTTTATAGATATAAGATTGATAGAAGTTCATTCATCTTCTTTAGATGATTATATCACTGAAATTGAACCTGAAATATCTCACCTAAATTTAGGTTTTGTTGATGATATTAGAGAAAAGGATTATAGAGATAATCCTAATAAAAAATATGCGATTGTAAAGAATAATATAAAGGAAGATTTCGACCAGGAGGACATTTACAATGTTTATCGTCTTCTTCTAATAGTTTATCCAAGCGATTTGCAAATCGAGTATATTATTGAATTTTATGAATCTGATGGATTGATGCAGACTTCTTCAATGTCATTATTTGATAAAAATTGGTCAGGACACTATGAGAGTGATTTGCTGATGATATTTGCTGTTGAAGATGCTAATTATGATGATTATAATGAATTTAATAAGTTTTCCAAGTTATATTTCAGTAGATTAAAAAATGAAGGGTATTTGGGACTTGTAATAGAGAATTATATAGCAAGTTTTTCTGCTTCACGACTTCACTATAAATATTTGAATCTTTGTATGGCCCTCGAAAGTATGATATCTGGGCCTCAAGAATTATCATATAGGTTACGTAGAACAGTAGCAATCCTTTGTGGCAAAAGTGCTTGGTATTGCAAACATATTTTTAATAATATGAATGATTTCTACACACTTAGAAGTAAAATTATTCATGGAGAAGAGTATTCTTATGATAAACTTATTAAGTACCTGCCAAAACTTAGAGCTTTGGTCTCAAGAGTGATAATTGAACTATTAATCCATAATATTGAAACCAACGTCGAATTAAATGACATCGTTACAAAAATTGGGTTTGGGGAAAGAAAAAAAATATCCAAAGACTGGCAACATTTTGATTTAAATATTACTACATGGGTTGAAACTAACGTTAGGTCAATAGACTAATTATAATTTGAATTAATGAGTGATCGGCAATATCATATTGATAGATTTTATGGTTTGATGAAGGATTTGGAATATATATTCCCAAAGAGACGTTTGAAGTACTCACATGGAAGGATGAAGTGGCCGGATCAAGGTGTTTACTTCTTTTTTGAAGAAACGGAAGTAAGGCAGAATAATACATCGCGTGTTGTTAGATTAGGTACTCATGCAATCTCATCAGGCTCTAAAGCAACACTATGGAAGAGATTAAGGACCCATAGAGGTACGCAAAAAGGAACAGGGAATCATAGATCTTCAGTTTTTAGAGAATTAATTGGTAGAGCTCTTATTATTTACAATGAATTAAATTATCCATTTTGGGAGGAAAAAAAAGAGAATATTAGTGAAAGTGTTAAAGAAGCTGAAATACCCTTAGAAATACAAGTGTCAGAAATAATTGGGTCAATGCCATTTTTGTGTCTCCAGGTTATTGGTAATTCTCATAAAGATAATTTTCGAGCTTATATTGAGACTAATTCAATAGCGTTATTGTCAAATATAAATAAGGATCAAGTGATCGATCCAGCATCTAAAACATGGTTAGGCTTATATTCTGGAGATACTGAAGTGATTGAATCTGGGCTTTGGAACTCGAATGATACTGAGAAAAATTATGATCCATCGTTTTTGGATACGATTGAAGAAATGATATGGATAATGACGAAAGATTTAAAAAAGGTTTAAAAATTGGATTATGGGGAAGAAAAAGAAAGAAAATGGGAGAAATGATTCATTTGATGTTTTAAATGCAGCTTGGGTTATTTCATGTAATGATCAAAATCCTATGATATCATACGAAGGACTGATTGATCGAAATTTGGGTGTAAGTATATCTACGCTTAAGGAAATTATATCTCAAAAGCGCGAATTGTTTCGGCCTTATGTATCCTCCAAGCAATTGAAGAGTTGGAGGGAGAAGATGTTAAAGTTATTAAACGAGGATGATGAATTGAATATTCCAATTTGGTTGAAAAAGATTGAAGTAAACAAACGTATTGATAAGGTTAATTCCTTAAAAAATGAAGATTTTTTTAGGTGTCAGTTTAGAATTAATAAAGATGCTGATACAGTACCTACAGAAATCATTCAGTGGGGTTTAAATCACATAGAAAGCATGAGGGTAACGGCTCATGATGAAAGGGAACGAAAATATAAAAAGTATAGTTCTGTGTGGATTCCATTTATGTCTGTCATAGTAGGAGCTATTATTGGTTTAAGTGGATTTGCAATTCATTTGAAGACACAGGATTCTCAAATTCAATTAAAGAGCTATGAAATTTCATTTCAAGCCAAGTATCAAAATTATACACAATTAATAAAAGCAATATATTTAACTGCGGACTATGCATATGATAACGATTTTATTAGATTAGATCAAAATCTTGAAAGAATTGAAATTTGTTTGTATAATTTGGAGCCATTTGTAAGTAAAAAGTTAATTTCTGATGTGTGGGACAATTATTGGGCTTATACTAATGCATGTGCGTTGATAAAACCCGGTGGGAATGAGTTAATTGGATCAGAAAACCCGATGGAGGTGTTTTCCGAAAGTTTTATCACCTTTCGAAACTATATTAATGTTAGTTTTTTCCCGGCTTTATTTGGACAAAATCTTGAATTAAACAATGACCAATAAACATTTAATCAATAAAAAGATGTATATATTTCTCATAATTCTAAATATTTGCTTATTAATTAAGCATGAATTTGGATTATCTACTTGTCTTACTTTTATTTAGATAGTTCTTAAGTTTTCTAACCACTCCTCGAAATGTTTTTTCCATCTTTTCAGAATTTTCAATAAGAAATGAAATCATTTTTGGCCAGTCATCCTCATCGAAAACATTTACATTTTCAAGTTGGATTTTTATTCTGCTAGTTACATTATCATCCATCCTCTCCCAAACAAGAGTTTCTTGTAATTCGGATTCAATGTCATTTTGATGTTTTGCAATAAAATCAAAAATCTGCTTGTTTTCATTCTGAGCTCCTCTATTAATGTAAACCTCAACTCTAGCATAGTTTCTTGAAACAAGAATATTAATACTTACTCCGGAGATTCCAATCCCTAATCCGATCCAGTTGTCTTTACTTGGACTGGTATTGTTAAACAAGTGATTATTTTTATTGCTTTGGTTAATAAACTGTGTCCAGAAATCAATTCTTGTTTGATGACTTGCCCTAATGGTTTCTTGGGATGAAATGTCATCATGCGTTTTTTCTGCCATTCTGATTGAAAAATCTTCCGCTTCTTTAAGAGGCAAGACTTGCTCAACATTTAGAAAGAGATACTCTTCCATTGCAAAAGGAGTGACCTTAAAGCATTGTATCCTGATCTTGTAATTCATTAGCCACAGAACCGTTGAGGTAACTTCTTTTTTGAATTTTCCGGCTACCATCATAATCCTCTGCTTTGATCCCTGATTGAAACTTAATTCTTCATACTCGGCATTATCAAAAAACTCAGATAACTTTTCCTCAGCTTTCAGGTGCTTGCCTTCCAGATCAAGATAATTTTGAAAGATCTCTCTAATTTGATCCTTTGACAAGCTTAAGCAATAGGATGCATATTTTAATACTTGCCAAACAACATCTTTTCCGCTGCTATCAAGCTTGTTCTCTATGATAACAAGATTGCCTTGCTTGTCTAATGCCAATAAGTCCAGTCGTTCATTAGTATCAGCAAAACCACTAAATTCTTTCTGAATAATTAGTAGTTCTTCTCCTAATGACTCGGGATTCTTACGAAGCCATTCCTGGAGATTATCTCGCTCACGAAATCCCAATTCAGAGAATGATTTTTCTTCGATTTTACTGATCCGATTTTGTTCTTTGTTGATTAAATACATTTCAATTATTATTGGATTGCATTAGGTAAAAGTCCAATTCACCACTGATGGATTTTTACCTCTAATGAGTTTTTAAAAATTGGGTAGTAGCTTAAGGTCGATCAAATATAAATAAATGATTGATATGTAAGACTTTTTATGATTATATTTTTCAGTCTCTCATGGTTGTTTCATTCTTCACCAACCAGGATATATTCGATTGAAATGATTAAGCATATCTTTCTTGTTTCAAATCTAATAAATTGTTCAATAATTTGATATAATGGAAGAAATAACATACACCCGCAAAGAACTATACGAACTAGTCTGGTCAGAATCCCTGCTCTCAATTTCAAAAAGGTATAATATTTCGGATGTAGGCCTTAGAAAGATCTGCATAAAGATGAATATCCCTCTGCCAGGTCAGGGTCACTGGCAGAAAGTAAGATCCGGAAGGAGAATATATGCTAAGAAATTACCTGAAAACTTCATAGGTGAAGATCATATAACCCTTAAATTGAGAACTGAGGATGAAGAGCAAGGATTAACATTGCATGCCTTAGAGAAAGAAATCAAAAATGATCCTAGACTTCCCATAAAAGTGCCGGGAAGATTAACATTCTCAGAAAGATACATAGTAGAAGCAAAGAAGAACCTTGAGAGTAAGAATGTGTATTATAGCAGATACAATGGGGTAGTAGAAACGAGTTATGGCTATTTAAACATCAGGGTATCGAAGAAAAATATTCCACGTGCTTTGAGGATTATGAATGCATTAATCAAGCTTCTCCGAGCAAGAGGACATGAACTTAAAGTTGAGGGGGAATACACTTGTGTTTACATTGGTGAGGAGAAAATTAAGGTAAGTCTTAAAGAAAAGTTCCGGAAGGTTAAGCATGAAGATCGGTACTCATATACAAGCTATGAACCAACCGGAATATTGGCACTCAGAATTGAGGGTATATGGCAAAAGGAACTGAAAGATGGAAAAGAGACGCTTGAAGACAAGCTCCCCAGGTTCCTTGCAAAGCTTGAACTGGAAGGGGCCAAACTAAAAAAAGATAGGCTTTATTACGAGGAGCAACGCAGGAAGCGAAAAGCCCAAGAAAAACTTGAAGAGGAACGGAGGCAACAAATTGAAGAAGAAATTGCCGCTTTCAAGGATCTATACGGTCAAGCACAAAGATTAGAAAAAGCAAGGTTTATGCGAAACTATATAAACGCTGTTGAGAAGGATGCAAAACACAAGGGAAAACTATCAGATGAAAAGAAAAGCTGGATCACGTGGGCCAGGAAGAGGGTGGATTGGTATGATCCGTTGTGTGAAGGTGAGGGTAGGGGATTGGTTGATATTGGAAAGTCTAAAGAATATTAAATAGTTATATTGAAAATATCACCTCAGAATAATGTGATTAGTAGTTATATTCCGGTAGATACCAGGAGGCATTCCATTGTTGATATTCTCAAACACGGCGGAATGGGATTTTAAGCAATAACCGACCGGTTTATTCTTACATTTAATAAATCTCATTTTTAAATTTGTACCTTTATGTCCGAGTTATCCTGAAGACATGCAGCCACCAACGGTTATGACTAAAAACTGATGGGCATTTCCACCCACTAATGTATCATCTATCACAATAGTGAATTTAATGCTTATAAGTTTAATTTACTACTATTTGCCCACTTGTTCTTGAACCATTGTTATGCCTAGTTTTGTAAGTCAACTGAGTGTAAAAATTCAAATTTCATTGTATTCCACCGTCAGCCTTGCTTTTTTTATAGTGATTTATTTGGTGCTCACGATGAGATTATAGATTATTTTTTTGAGATTAATTGGATTTCTTAATAATATTAATACCTTTGCAAGAAATATTACCCTTTTTCAGTAATAAAAATTAATTTTAAATGAAAATTGAGTATAGCAAAAACAAGTTAAAAAAGCAGTTGAGTGATCCAACTGAACTCAAAAAAGCTTTTGGTGTAGCTGCTAAGAGGGTTAGGAGTAGATTAGAGGATATTGAAGCTTCCCCTAATCTTGCCGTGTTAATACAAATTCCAGCAGCGAATTGTCATTCATTAGCCGGGGATAGAAAGGGTGAATGGGCGTTAAATATATCAGGTAATTATCGTATGATTTTCGAAATCACACACGATCCGATTCCTAAAACTGACGATAATTCTATTAATACTCTCTTGGTGACAGATATCTGTATTCTTGAAATAGTTGATTATCATTAAGAGCTTAAAATATAAACATCATGACTAAATTAAAAGACGAACGGGAACTGCTTTCCAAGCCAGGCGACACTATATTTGAAACTATACAGCATATTAAAATGAGTCAAGCTGAACTTGCTGAACGAATGGGTAAGACACCTTCAAAGATAAATGATCTAATATCAGGAAAGGAGCCTATTACATTGGCTACCGCATTTCAACTAGAAAAAGTATTAGGAATTGATGCTCAATTCTGGCTTAACAGAGAAATGCTTTATCGTGAAAAATTATCAAGACTAGAACAGGCAGAAGCGTCAGAAGAATATAAGGATTGGTTAAAGATGCAACCTATCAAAGAACTAAAGGCATGCGGATACTTGAAAACTGAAAAATCAGGGTCAGCAATGGCAGCAGAATGTTTGAAATTCTACGGAGTAGCTGCCCCTATGCAATGGGAGTCTTTATATGTTAATCAGTATATTTCAGCAAGATTTCGCAAAAGCGAAGCCCATAAAAGTACATTTGCTGGATTAGCAGCTTGCTTGCGAATTGGTGAAATTGAAATGAGAAAACGTAAATTAAAAACTTATAATAAAGAAACATTCAAACAAAGCCTATTAGAAATAAGGAATTTGGTAAGACATCATCCAGAAGATTTTGCTTCACGTTTACTACAGCTTTGTTCGGATGCGGGGGTAGTACTTATTTATACGATTTGCATTCCTAAAGCACCAATTAGTGGTATTGCTAGATGGATAGGAGGTAATCCTGTAATCCAGTTAACCGACCGTTATAAGTCGAATGACCATTTTTGGTTTTCATTCTTTCATGAAGCTGGTCATATATTGTTGCATGGTAAAAAAGATGTTTTTGTAGAAAATTTGAATGAATATGAAGTTAACTCGCAAAAAGAAATTGAAGCAGATAATTTTGCAAACAAAATCCTGTTGCCAGTTGATATTACAGCTGAGTTACCGGAAAATATTACAGAAAAAGACATAAGGCAAATAGCTCGTAAGTATAATACACATGCAGCTATTGTGCTAGGGCGTTTACAGCATCTTAAAAAACTCCCATACTCTTTTGGAGCCTCTTTAAAGCTTAAGGTAGTATTAGACGATTTTATTAATAAAACAGGAGTTTTATAATCATTTTTAAATTCAAAATTATGAGCACGCAATTGAAATATATGCCAATCTTACGAGGTCGTCAGGAAGAATTTAAAGTACTGAAAACTTTCAATTTTGAAGATAGGATTTATCCATGCCTGGAAATTATTAAGGAAGTGATTCGGAAGGAACCTAAATCTAGAAAAGGATCGAAAAACCCTCCTAAGCTAAAAAAGAAGAAATTATTTGAAGATGACTATATTCCTTTTATTAGAAATATCAATGCTAAACATGTTTTCGTTGATTTGCCCATTCATTTGAATGGGACAACGAATATGAAGTTGGATACTTTGACGTTTTTACGAAGTGTTATATTAAACAGAGAAAGACGCACAAAATATATTAAGAAACTAATTCCTTTGGGCCCAAAAGTAATTCCTGTAATCTCAACTTATTCAGAAGTTACTGGAGAACGGGGATCAATTACTCTGCAAGAACGCGAAATTCGCCCATATTTTGGGACTCTTTCTTTTCGAACTTTTCTTAATACATTTCCTCGGGATATTCATCAAATTAGAGATTTAGTGCAGCGTAATGACTACATCATTATGGACTGGGGAGATACGAAACTTGATTCAAATGATGGAGACCTACAAGATATTGTTGAAGATTTATTAAAGCTAGATTGTAATATTATAACACATCGCAATCCCTTTCCTAAAGACATTACTATGGTAGGGTTAGACCATGGTAAAATAGTTGATGCGATTGACAATAGTCTATTGGATAAATATGAAGAGTTTGCAGGCAGCTGTTTTTCTGATTATGCGGGAATCAAAAAAGACAATATTGGTAAAGGTGGAGTAATAAGTCCCGGTTTTATTTTTTACGATGCAGTAGAAAATAATTTTTATGGCTATAGATATAAATATGGTTCCCATAAAAAAGGTGAAATATCACCTAATTCAGCAGAATTGGATATTCCGGAGCATATTGACCCCCAAATTCCGGAGTTAAAAAAGCTGGATTAGGATACTTCTTTTATTAAAAAGTATGACAATCCGGCGGATACTGACCCCCCTAAGGGGAATATAAAATCGGAATATAATTCCGGAGCATGCTGACCCCCTATTTTTTTAAACA
>JAUVDZ010000110.1 GCA_030595015.1 Candidatus Peregrinibacteria bacterium
CTTCAGAAACTAATGAAGATTTAGTTAAAAAGTACAGCAAAATTACTGCAGGTTATCAAAGTTCTCTTGCAACTGAAAATCTACGGGCTGATCTAAACAATAAGGCTAATCCAAGCGAAGTTTACACTGATGGCGACACATCTAATTCTGAATTCGATTTATTATACGATTTAACTATAATTGAAATAATTCTGTTTAATGAAGCTTCTGTTAGCGAATTTGGTGGTCAATTTGCACTTCCAAACTTTAATTTTAGTGATCCTGATGAAGAAGAGTTTATTGATGGATTACTTGGCAATGATGAAGACAAGGTCAAAGCTACTGAAGAAAAAGACTTTTCTTCAATTGAATGCCTCGATGATGATTCAGCACTTGAAAACGCATTAAATAACTTTGAATCAGGACAGCAAGGCAATGGTTCGGATGATGATGACTATGATGGAGTTGTTTATGATGAAGATGGATTCCCTCAAGCTGAGCCGGGTGATTGGCCGGTTAAATACTTATGCCCTGATGGCGCTTTCTTCTGCATAGAAATTGGATTTGACGACAAATCTACTAAAATTTATTCAAAAAAGGATAACTGTGTGGCATGCCATATCCAAAATACAAATAAAGCGATGGATGAAATGCTTGGAAAGCCTCTTTCTCCAAATAAAATGTCAGGAAATATAATGGAAGTGAATAAGTGTAAAAGTGCATTCACAAATGTTGGAGCTAATATGAATATCATTACTATTGCGGTTCCTCCGCCTAAACAAGCGAATCAGGATCTATATAAAAAGATTGATATTGATAAAGAATGGCAAAAATATAAAGAACAATATGATCCATTAATATTTGATACTGGTAAAAATCCGCCGGCACCTCCAAATACCATTGAAGATAGGGCATCCAAAAAAGCTTTAACTAATGCCAGCCCAATAGGAACTTTAGATGAAGTCTTTACGTCAGCAGGAGAAAAAATTACTGGAACTGAAAATCAGCAAAGAGAAGATCAGGCGCGTAAAGCTCAGGAAGTTAAAACTGAAGTTCAAAACCGAGAATTCAAAAGTGTGATTGCAGAGCTTTCTGCCTTCCACCTGTACTTTAACTCAATTAAAGACTTGTTTGAAAAAATGAGGGTACCATGTTCCGAATTATCTAAAAAACCTTACTGTTCATAATATATGTATAAAAAATTATTAAAAATCGGCTTAATCCTAGGAATAACTCTAACTATTGGAGGAAATGCTGCATATGGACAGGTAGATAAATTAAAAGTGGATGAAAATTGCTTTAATGACTGGCAAACCTTCTCTTCTGCGATTATTTCGTATAATAGCTTCACTGAATTCTGGGAAGATATCTTTGTGAGATATAACAAAAATTTGTGTCATTATACTGATATTGCAAAAGTTCTGGATCAAATTGATGCTGTACGAAATGAAATAAAAAAGAGCTACTTAAGCTGTAATGCTGCGCAAGCTGCAAAGCTTAAAGATAAATATTATGAACTGGAGTTTGAATTATTTTTCTTAAGAAATTTCATTGATATTCCAAAAAGCGAAATCCAGGAAATCCCTGCTGAAAAGGTGCTTGAACAATTAAGGCAGGAATTCGTTCTAAACAAAAAATACATTGACGAGACTAAGGCAAAAGAACTATTTGATAGATTTAAAAAGAAATATCAGGGAAAAGTTAAAACTATATATAAAAACTGTGAAGACCCTGATATCGCTGCTCTTAAAAAGAAATGGGATTCTCTTAAGGATACAATAAAATCAATGGGACAAGATGCAGGGAAATCTATTACAGCTGAATGGAACAAGTCGATCAATAATCCACCAAAAGGAATGGAAAGCTTTATTAAAGGAGTTCAGGGCTTTAGATTAAACAATCTGCCTGCCTTCCCTACTCCGGATAAAATTCTGGGAGATTTATCAAAAGATATACAAAAGAGTGGTTCTTTACTTGAGCCAACGCTATCTGAAGCACAACAAAAAATCGACCAGGTTCAAACAGCATTTGTGAAAAAAGTTGATACAACAGGAGTCAAAGCTGAATATGAAGCTCTTTATAAACAAGGGGGCGACAGCCTCGCCGAGAGTTATGTTAAGAAAATTCAGGAAATTAATAAGGTAGTAATAGAAACATTCGATCCACTGTCAAAATTGAAAGAATGCACTACAAAAACAGGCGAACGACAGTGTCAGTAACTTAGATATAGTTTCCTTAACTATATTCAAAAGCTTTAGCCGGCTTTGCAAAAATCTCCCAGGGTAATTACTTCGGGAGTTTTTTGCTAAGGCTTTTCTAGGGCTTGTATTTTAAATTAGGTCGTACTAACGGTTAACAAGTGCAAGGATTGTTCCTTTTACTTTACTTCTAAACAGATCGTCTCTTTCCGGTTGATTCAGCTTCATGTTTATTTCAGCAATATCTGATTTGCAATATGGGCAAACATCTTTAAGGCTTGAAATTGCCTTGCCGCAACTAATACAGTTGAAGATCATCTTTTATAGTGCTACTCAAGAATATAATGGTCGCTTTTGTCATTTGGCAGCATATTGTTTTCGTCGATTTCTTCTTTCTTTTCTTTTGGAATTTCTTGTGTTTCTTGATTTTGAATTGTCTCTTTAGAAGGCATGGATCTTTCTTCGAGGAACTTCTCAACATCACTTTCACGAATTCGCCACACCCTACCAAGCTTTAACGCTTTAAGCTTTTTATCCTTAATGTATTTAAGGACAGTAAAAGGGTGTACCTGGAGTAAATCTGCAACTTGCTCGGTCGTGAGTAATTTTACTGGAAACACTTTAATTTTGTTTAGTCTTACTCTAATTTTATCATTTCCACACAACTTTAGCAAGTTTCAGAGAGTTTTATACAATCTGCCTAAATTTCAAACAGCGTTATTATATATATCACAATTTTAATAACATTACAACAACTTTGACAAGTTTAATTCAATTCTACACAATTTGATTAAACTTTACACAATGTTACACAACGTGAGCCCATTTAACGCTGCCTGAGCAAATCTAGACATTTTAACGGTAAAATGGCCACTAAGTAGTGATTGTGGCTTTAAAGTTCAAGTAAAAAGGATTTAGACATATTAATTTTGTCGAGGTTATTCTCATCCCCGGGGAGAGAAATCGTATTTCAACATAAAAGCGATGATTTAGCAAAATCCCTCCCGGGAGGGATAAGATTTGTCGAGATTATTTAACTTCTATTTGCATAAGAGCAATTCGGATACTCCCCTTCTTGTAATGCTACTTTACAAACAGGATTCCCCTTTGAAGCATGCGGACAACAAACATCTCTTGTTCCATCTTTAAAAGTTGTAATCAAAGCTTGAACAGGTCTTCTTAATGCGGCTTTATAATGCCACAAATCTTTTCCTGTTTTTTTTCGTCCTCTACATTCAACCACATCGGTTGAAAATACTTCATTTGGCATAATTTAATATTTTTTAATAAATAAAGGATGTAACTACAGCACTCTTCGTTTATCCTGTCAACCCCTTTATGTTGAAAAGAGGTAAAGAGTCAAAACATAATGTGATTTTTTCAGTCCGATATTCTTTTCAAAGGCATATCTTCCAGATTTATCTCTGATTTTAGAAACATCCAAAATATCTTTGAATAAAGAAAATAAATGTTGGTTATAATCTTCAAGT
>JAUVDZ010000005.1 GCA_030595015.1 Candidatus Peregrinibacteria bacterium
ATTCAGTTACGATGCTACTTCCTGGTCCTGTATAAATTTCAAAGTCACAAACATTCAAAAGGTCGAGGTGCCCGGTGAATTTACTTTTCATATTCCTGGCACCATTTGCATAAGCATCAATTTTTCCAAAAAAAGGACTCAATATTAAAACTGCACAATCTTTTTCATTAACTGCTTTTTTTCTAATTACTATTCCAGGCGTTTTTTTTGTACGCATGGTCAATCAAGTATTAATTTAGTTTTTAGATATCTATAAACTGCGATAAAGCTACAAATAATCCCAAGTAAAACAGCTGCAATAAGCTCAATAAAAAACAAAGTCATAAATGGAATGCTTTGAACATATGAACTAATGTTTATAGCAGATATACTAATCTGACTAACCATCAAGGCTGTGAGCCCTGTAGAAACAGCCATTGCGATCAATCCATAAAATAAACCTTCAAATAAGAATGGAAGACTTATAAAGTTTTTAGTAGCTCCGACAAGTCTCATAATATAAATTTCGCGTTGTCTGTTATATATAGTTAGCTGAATTGAATTTGAAATAATTAGGACTGATCCAAAGATAAACACTACAAATACCCAGAATACAATTTGATTAGAGGTGTTTGATAGTTTTATAAGGTTGTCAGTAATAGCTTCAACTGCTGATGTTTGTTCTTCATTTTCAGAAATAACATTTGCCAGCAAATGCCGATATTTTTCCTGATTTAAGAATTGCTGAACCATTATATGAAGTTCTGGTCTTTCAGTTTTAACGCTTAAACTTGGTGGCAGGGGATTCTTTATAGTGAATCTGCTTAAAAACTCTGCTGTTTCAGGATGAGTTCTTGAAACTACCTGTAAAGCTTCTGTTTTTGAAGTGTATTCAACCTCAGTAATACCGTTTAAGGCTTTCATCTCGTTAATCATTTGCTGAACTTCGTAATACTCGACGTTATCCTTTAGATAAACGACTATATCAACTTTTTGAGTTAAGTCAGTTAAAGCTGATTGAGTAACAAAGTGAATACCAAGTACAATATTAAAAATAAATATTAATATTGCCATAACAAGAATAGTCGCTGCAGATAAAAACTTGTTTCGCCAGATATTAGCGAGACTTAGTTTTAATGCACGGAAAACCGGTTCGTGGAGTTTATTAATGAATTTCTTCTTTTTTTTCATTCTGTATTTTTATTAAAGTTGATTTATAGATGCCTGGTTTATATGGGTCCAGACGAATTATTTCTGTATCCATATTCTCATCTATTATCAATTTATTCAACTTATAAGTAAATACGAATTGATCATAACCGAGTGCAATTACGTTTGGTTTGTATTTTTTAATGACTCTATACTTGTCATCGTTGTAGCCAATAACCACTTTATCAGCCAATTCAGTCTCCCTAATTGCATTTGCTCTTTTTCTTTCAGTTCCTTCAGGATATTCACCTTTAACATTCTTAACTGTAGCATCACGAGCCACAACAGCGATCAAATAGTTTCCTAATTGGCGCGCTTGTTGCAGAAAATGTTCATGTCCAGCATGAAAGACATCAAAGGTCCCAAAAACCATAACAATTTTTTGTGTTTCTTCAGCGGGAGTCATTAGAATCTGTCAGGGATAAATAAATTAAGGTACACAAGTATAACAAATAGTATGATAATTAAAACCAAAAATATTAAATTGCTGACAGTTGTTTTTTTATCAGAAGTTGTAAGGCTTAGTTTGATTGAGATAAAGCCATAAACAGCTGCTGTTAAAATAAAAGGAATTTCTAAGATTTTCTTAATTGTGAGCGCAAGATCATAAGAATAATCATTAATGATCATTAAATGCGCAAGAATGTGAACGAATCCGATCACAAAAAAGAATATAAGGGCAACTTTTTGTATGTTTTTTTCAAGTTTCATAGGAGACGAGCGTTAGTGAGTCTCTTGCGAGCGAAAACTTATCGCGAGCCAAGTGTGAGCGTTAGCGAACTCCACTCTATTATATAAATATTAACATTTTTTGTAAATTGCGCTAAACTGCCTTTTGTATATAGTTATTTATTATGATTTCAGAAGAACAGGTAAAACAGGTCGCAAAATTAGCCCGCTTAAACTTAACTGACGAAGAAGTTAAGACGTTTGCCGGGCAGTTTGAGGAAATTTTTGGATACATCGAAATCTTAGATGAAATCGACACATCGGATGTTAAAGAAACGTCTCAGGTAACTGGTTTAGAGAACGTTACTGAATCTGACGAAGCTGTGCGAAAATGTTCAGGAGATGACCTTTTGGTATGTTCTCCTTTACCAAAAGAACGAAAACAAATTCGAGTAAAACCAGCAATAAAAAAGTAATATGGACTTATCAGAATTATCAATAGACCGAGTTCACGAGGGCCTTAAAAATAAGGAGTTTTCTTGTGTTGAATTAACAAAAGCTCACTTAGAACAGGCAAAGGCTGAAAATGAGAAGTTTAATTTCATGGTAACGATTACTGAAGAAGAAGCGCTTGAACAAGCGGAAAAAGTTGACACTAAGATCGCTAAAGGAGAAGAATTGGGGATTTTGGAAGGTGTTCCTTATTGTTTAAAGGATATTTTTTGTACAAAAGGTATAAAAACAACGTTTTCTTCAAATTTTACCCGTGAATTTGTGCCGCCTTACGATGCAACGGTTGTTAAGAAGTTAAAAGATGAAGGTTGTGTATTGATTGGTAAGACTAATATGGATGAGTTCGCGTGTGGAGCTTCAACTGAATATTCAGTTCATGGTCCTTCGAAGAATCCTGTGAACCCGGAGTATGTTACTGGAGGTTCATCAGGAGGATCAGCTGCCGCAGTTGCTACAAATTCATGTGTTTTTAGTTTAGGAACTGATACTGGAGGTTCGATTAGACAACCTGCTAGTTTTTGTGGAATTGTAGGGCTTAAAAACACTTATGGAAGAGTTTCGCGAAGTGGAGTGAACTCAATGGCTTCGTCTTTAGATACAATTGGTCCTTTTGCAAGAAATTGTAAAGATGCAGCTTATGTTTTAAGTAAAATTGCAGGCCAGGATCACAATGATTCAACAACTCCACCAGAAGAAGTGCCTGATTATGTTGGAAAAATTGACGGAGATGTTCGTGGATTAAAAATCGGAGTTCCAAAAGAATTTTTTGACGATAAAGTTGATGCAGAAGTTAGCTCAGCGGTTAAAGATGCACTTAAAAAGTTGCAGGATAACGGTGCAGAGCTTGTTGATGTGGATTTTCCATCTATTAAATATGCGATTGCAGTTTATTATATTCTTTGCCCAGCTGAATTAAGTGCAAATCTTGCACGATTCGATGGAATTCGATACGGAAGCAACCCTGAAACTGAAGGAGAAGGGCTTGTTGATTATTATTTCAATGCCCGCGGTGAAGGATTCGGACAAGAAATCAAACGTAGAATAATGATTGGAACTTATGTTTTATCAGCAGGATATTACGATGCTTATTATAAAAAGGCGCAAAAAGTGCGAACAATGATTATTGAAGAAGTTAATCGAATTTTTGAAAAAGTTGATGTAATGGTTGGACCAACTTCACCATTCCCAGCGTTTAAAATAGGAACGAAATCAAATGATCCGTTGCAGATGTACCTTGCGGATGCTTTAACAGTGCCGATAAATATAGCAGGAGTTCCTTCTTTGAATATTCCGGTTGGGGAGACTAAAGAGGATAGCTTGCCGATTGGAATGCAGATTATAGGGCCGCAGTTTAGTGAAGATTTGATTTTGAAGGTGGGGAGGAAGTATGAGGGGATAGTTAATTAGGAATTATAATTTTTTATATTTTATTGGGTATAAAATAAGGACATTTTATTTTAACAATTTAGCCATGAAACCAACATACGAAGAGCTGATACAATTAAATCCATATTTAAAAAATAAAAACAAAAAAGATGTTGAAGAATTGATAGATACAATTTTGGAATGTGGATATAAATGGAACGAAGAACACCAAGGCTTTTGGCATCCTAAAATTCAAAAAGGGATTAAAACAAGTGGCTTAGATATGTTTACTGCAAAAAGCTTAAAAGAAACCTTTGAAAGTACGTGGAATAATACAAAATGGCAAAAGGAAACATCAATACGCAAAATTTGTAATAAATTCTTTCTTTTAAGCATCCCTCTTTTTCTATTTGGAGTTATATCTTTTTTGTTTTTAGATTGGAAAATAAGCCTTACATTAATAGTTTTATCAATCGGAATCGTTATGCTTTCTGAAGTAATAAAGAATCAATCATTAAAACGAGAGGCAAAAAGAAAAGGTAGATATGTTGATACTAAAAAAATTGAGTGGTGTAGAACATGTAAATATCTTAAAAAAATAAAAGATTATGAGGAAGATCTTTGGCAATTAGATAAAATTAGCGATACCGAAAAAATCCCTTGTAAAATATATCAGGAAACTAAAGATGTATGGACGGCTTATTTTCACAAACCAACTGAAAAAAGAACATTGTATCCAAAAAATTGCCCAAAGTGGTCAAAAAAATAAAATAACCTTATTTTCATTTGTTAGATGCAAATAAAAATTTATAATTATATTATATTAATATGGCCTAGCTGGTTCGCTATTTAAGAATATTTTTTAGATTATGTCTTCTTGATAGGATTTTTATTTGATGGGGTTTGTTTAATAAGTCTATATATTGTAGCATGTCAGTACTGTCATTTTTCATTTATTTGAAAAATACTTTTAAAATAAATGAAAAATAATTTGACAATATTCGATTTATTCGATAATATGTCGCCAGGTTTATTAATTATTTTACAAATATGGAGAAAGAAACTTCACATGATCGTTTTATTCGCCTCGCAACAAATCGTACCAATGTACTTTTGGAAAAAATAAGAGTTCTTGGGAATTGTTCTAATCGAACTATGTATTCCTATTCCGAAAGTGAAGTTAATAAGATATTTAATGTTATTGAAAAAGAGCTAAAGGATGCAAAATCAAAATTTCAAATAAAACGCTCTAGAAAATTTACTTTATAAATCTTTTAAACATATGAAGACTAAGGAACTTTGTATCAAATTGGCCAAGGCTGAAAATGAAAAGGATGTAATATCCATCCTTAAGGAAGTTAACTATTGGGATAATGAAAGTCTTTGGCGTAATTTTGGTGACAACGAGAATAACTATTCGACAATAGGAAATCAATCAGCAAATGCTGATGCTGCATTAGTGGAAAAATTGATTAATTCAGTAGATGCAATGCTTATGGGGGCAGCATTAAAAAATGGTGAAAATCCAGAATCAAATACGGCACCTACTTCCATGCCAAAAGCTGTTGATAAATATTTTAACGTAAAAGATGGTAGATTAACATATTTAGATGCTAGAGAAAGATCTCGATTAGCGGAAAATATATATTTAGTGGCAACAGGAGGAAAAACAAATCCATGTTATTCAATTATTGATAAAGGGGAGGGAATATCGCCTCTTGATTTGCCAAACACAATTCTTAGTATTAGTAAATCAAATAAACTCAGAGTTCCTTTTGTTCAGGGCAAGTTTCATATGGGCGGAACTGGAGCTTTACCATTTTGTGGCAAAAATAATCTTCAACTTATTATTTCAAAAAGAAATCCAGCAATAACATTAAATGAAGAAGAATTATACAAAGATGAATGGAGCTTTACTATTATTCGCCGATTTACGCCAAAAGGTGTACGTAACTCTGTTTATAAATATTTAGCTCCAATTCAATTAGATAATAAAAAGACTGTATTGCATTTTAAAGCAAATGAATTATCTTTGTTACCAGGTGTATACCCGGAGGCATATACAAATCCACTTGAATACGGTACATTTGTAAAATTATATGAATATGAATTAAGACGATATAAAACAACATTAACTCTCGATCCATATTATCGTTTATCAGTATTACTTCCAGGTATTGCCCTTCCAATAAGATTGGCAGAAAGGCGAAAAGGATACTCTGCTCATAGTTATGAAAGTACATTATCGGGTTTGAAGGTTCGCCTTGAAGAAGATAGAGGTGATGTAGTTGAAAGTGGTTTCCCAACCTCTCATGAAATTTCAATTATGGGTGAAAAAATAACAACAATGATATATGTCTTCAAAAAAGGTAAGTCTAAAAACTACAGAAAATCAGAAGGGATTATCTTTACGGTAAATGGTCAAACACATGGCCATATACCCGATCAGTTTTTCTCAAGAAAAAATGTTAGTATGGGTTATCTTCAAGATTCAATTTTGGTTATTTGTGATTGCTCTGCTTTTACTAATTTGGCACGAGAAAACCTATTTATGAATAGTCGTGATCGATTGAGACAGGATAATGAATTACATTCTGCCATTATAAAGGAATTTGAATCTCTAATTAATCAACATGATGGCTTGAGACAATTAAAAAATAGACGAAGACAAGAAGAAATTAGTGATAAGCTATCAGACTCGAAACCGCTTGCAGCCCTATTAAGTGAGTCACTTAAACATCACCCAGCGCTTTCAGCGCTTCTTGGTCAAGGGAAAAAATTAGCTACACCATTTAATCTGGAGGCAACAGTGTCGGGGGAAAGAGATTTCAATGGGGAAAAACATCCATCCTATTTCAATTTAATCAAACCTAAAAAACAAGAAGAATTAGAAAAACACTGTCCAATTAACCGAAAATTTCGTGTTCAATTTGATACTGACGTTGTGAATGATTATTTTGGTAGAGATGATTATCCAGGTAAATTTTTATTAAAAGTAAATGGTATTGAAATAGACAACTACGATATCAATTTATGGAATGGTATAGCTAATCTCAATGTATCACTACCCTCAGATGTTGTTGAAGGTGAAGTACTTGAGTATGAAGCCGTAGTCCTAGATGAAACAATAGTGAATCAGTTCATTGATAAATTTAAAATTATTTGCACTGCCGCTGTTATCAAGAATATAACCACAAATAGTAATGGGAATAGAAAACAACCGCCAAAAAAAGATGGTAACGATAAAGAATCAAGAAAAGAGCCTGAACAGCTCGGACTTCCCGAAACTTTTAGGGTAAAGAAAGATGAGTGGGATACACATAATTTTAATGAATGGAGTGCTCTACGTGTTGTAAATAATGGTGAAAGTGGATTTGATTTTTATATAAACATTCATAATACTTATCTTTTAAATGAAATTAAATCACAGCCTAATAAAGATGCTAAATTAATTGAAACACAATTTGTTAATAGCCTAGTTTTAATTGGATTGGCACTTTTGCAAGAATGGCAAAAGGAAGAAAGTGAAGCTGAAATAAATAACATAGAAGAGCATATACGAGATGTTTCAAAGGCTATTGCTCCAGTTTTAGTACCTATCATAGACATTTTAGGAGATATTAAAATTGAAGAATAATAAATAAATATAATAATTATAAAATTATTTTTAATATTAAAAATATGAGAGAAATATTAGCTAAAATATCATCCTATAATCTTTTTAATTATCTGCTTCCTGGCGTATTATTTGCAGTGATTTTACAGGAGTTAGGTATATATTCATTCATTCAAGATGATCTGATAATAGGAGTCTTTGTCTATTATTTTATTGGTTTAGTGGTAAGTAGGTTTGGTTCGTTGATAGTAGAACCTTTTTTGAAGAAAATTACTTTTTTAAAGTTTGTGAAATATAAGGATTTTGTATTTGCCACGAAAAAAGATTCAAAAATTGAAATTTTATCGGAAGCAAGTAATATGTACAGAACATTTGTTTCAATGATTTCAATGATATTGATACTTAAAATTTACAAAGTAGTCGAGTACCAAATCCCTGAATTGCAAGATTGGAACCCCTTAATTTTGTCTGTTTTACTTTTGATTATGTTTTTATTTTCATACCGAAAACAAAGTCAATACATCACGAAAAGAATAAAATCACATTTGAAATAATATGAGTACAATTAAATCGTTTTCAGTTGATAACGGCGACATGTTCTATATCAGGCATAATTCTGATAATTTCAGCATTATAGATTGTTGTCTCTCAGACGAAAATAAAGAAAGGATTATTGAAAATATCAAATATGCTCATAGACTTAAAGGAATTACTAGATTTATATCTACTCACCCTGATCAAGATCATATACAGGGATTAGTGGATCTCGACTACAATATTGATATTTTAAATTTTTATTGTGTTGAAAATAATGTTACAAAAGAGGAAGAAACTGAAGATTTTAAACATTACTGTAGCTTGAGAGATGATTCAAGAAAGGCATTTTATATTAGTAAAGATTGTGTTCGTAAATGGATGAATAGGGAATGCGAAGAAAGGGGTAGCGCTGGAATTAGAATTTTATGGCCAATTCTTGAAAATCCGTATTATCAAGAAGCCTTAAAGTTAGCAGAAGAGGGAGAAAGTCCTAATAATATTTCAGCAATTATTAGATATGGTTTGAATGATAGTGTAAAAGTACTTTGGTTGGGAGACCTCGAAACAGAATTTATGGAAAATATCGAAGAAGCAATAAAGTGGCCAAAAGTTAATATTCTTTTTGCTCCACATCATGGTAGAGAAAGTGGGAAAATCCCTGAAGGAATATTGAAAAAGCTTAATCCTGAAATTATAATCATTGGCGAAGCACCAGCTGAGAATTTAAATTATTATTCTGGATATAATACAATTACTCAGAATTCTGCTGGAGACATAACTCTTGAATGTATAGAAGGAAGAGTTAAGATCTTTGTTTCAAATTCAGAGTATGAAGTTAATTTTCTAGATTATGAAAATGATGTTGATGGAGATGATTATTATCTTGGCACATTATATTTATAGATGTTTGCAATTTGGGTATTCATCCATTTATTCTTATCTGACCTTTCGTTAAACGAAAATCAAGCTTTTATTTTAACTTCCCCGCAAACTCCCAAACCATTTTGAATAGTTTCTATATAATTTTATGTTTTATTTCAGACATAAATTTAATAATCATTTTTTTAATAATAGCAAAACCAGTCCGACCATTTTATCCTTATCTCTTGGATTACTTTCAGCTATTAGCAAAGTTAAAGCTGTTAAAGTTCCGGGTGTTAAACTGGTCCGAAGTAAACCCGCTTTTCGTAAAAACCAGACAAAAGCAAAAGCACCACTGCGTTTGTTGCCGTCTGTAAACGGATGATTTTTGATCATAAAATATAGCAAATGTGCACCTTTTTTCTCTGCACTGAGATATACATCTTTGCCAAAGGCGCTTTGAAACACATTGCCGATAATGCCTTCAACAGCATTTTTGTCTTTTTCTTGTCCAAAAATGTCGGTTGCTTGCTTCTTTGCAATTAAATCCAGCTTTAATTCCTGCAAAGCCTCGGTTAATTCATTGGCTGTAAAACTAATTTTCTTTTTTGTTAAACCTGTTTTGGGGAAAGTGTCCGTATCGTAAGCATCCAAAGAAAACCATGTGCCTGCAAAAGCGTTGATCAGCTCTAAAACATCTTCGGTTGTGACTTTATTTCCCGAAGGAAGCAGGGCTTTAACATCAGCCACGGCCTGCATAAACTTTTCGTAATTTTGCCCGATTCGTTTTTTGTTGATTGAAAATCCTTGAAGTAAGTGTTGTTTTAGCACTTTGGTTGCCCATTTCCTAAATTCAATAGCTCTTGCAGAGTTGGTGCGATATCCAACCGCTAAAATGATGTCCAAGGAATAAAAAGCAACGGGTTTATCTGAATTTGTAATATGCATTTTTTGCATATTGCTTTTTTCGTTAACTTCTCCATCTTTGAAAATATTTTTTACATGTCGAGAAATAACAGACTGATCTTTGTCATATAGGGCACAAAGATCTGCTTGTGTAGACCAAATAGTCTCCTTATCAAAATCCCCGCGAAACTCAATCGCTCCGCTTTTTCCTTGATAAATAACCAGTTTTTGCTGAATTTTTTTAGGCATAATTACATTTTTCCAAATGGTATCAATTACTATACTCAAAAAAAGAGTTATTTACAATATTTCAACCCTAGAGTACTAAAACTGCCCCGCAAATTCCCAAACCATCTTAAAAATCACCCTCTGTGTTTCAGCGATTTCACTACTTTTTATTATCATGCCAATTAAACCTTCATTAAATGAGATGATTGAGATTTTATTATCGTAAATATTTATCTCGTTTGAGAAGTTGTATTTGTTTCTGGGGATGAGTTTAATGTTTCTGTAGTATTTTCGGTTTTCTTTTTGAACTTTTAGTCCGGCTTCGTCTAATGGTGCGATTCCGCGGAGGTGGATTTTCTTTTTTGCACGTTTTTCTACATATTCTTTGTCGTAATCTGGCCAGAACTCACGAATCTCTTCAGAATTGGCGTAATTGAGGATTTCGGTTCGACTTCGTAGTGTATCCTCATAAATTGCTTTAATTCCGTTTAAACCTTCAAAATAACGTATGGTTGGATGCGGTGTTTCACCATGCAATCGTTTTAATTCAGGAAGAACGTTTCTTAGATCGTTTGTTCGTTGCTTAGTGATTTTAAAAATTGTATCCGGTTTAACTGAAGTGAAATATTTAATTTTATTTTTAGTGAAATAATTGATGTATCCTTTTTTAATTAATTTTTCAAGAATGTCATAAGTTGTAACTCGATTAACTCCGGCTTGTTTTGAAATATCAGAAACAGGGGATGATCCGAGTTCCAAATTTGCCAGATAAATGTTCGCTTCTTTTTCTGTCAGGCCTAAATTCTTAAGGACATCGATGATCATTCCGTCAAGTTAATTATTGTTGTAGAAATTTCCGACAGCGACATAGTACCATGAAATTTTTTGTTTGAAAAGAAAGGGGAGGAGTAGGGTTGTAAGTTTTTCCGACATTGTTTTTTGGCTTAGGTAAAAGCTATTGCAAAGGTCGCAGAATTCAATAAATTAGAAGTTGTTATTATTAATAATCCATACATTATGGAAGCGATGACAATTCCAATGGCAAAAGTTCATACACTATCCGGTAATCGATTGAAGCTTTCAAAGCTTGCTCACGATGATCCAAAATTATTAAAAGATAAAATTTTCGATATTGTAAAAAATCAGGATGTTGCATATTTTAAATGTCAATTTACTGACCTAACCGGAATTATCAAATCGATAACTATGCCGATTTCAAAATTAGAAGATGCAATTGAAAGCAATATCTGGTTTGATGGTTCTTCTATCGAAGGATTTACACGTATTTTTGAATCAGATATGTACCTTAAACTCGATTTAAGCACTTTTGCGATTATTCCATGGTCTCGGGAGAGGGGACGCGTTACAGCGCGATTTATTTGCGATGTTTATACTCCAGATGGTATGCCGTTTGAAGGGGATCCCCGATATATTTTAAAAAAGCAGATCGCACGGGCAGAAAAACTTGGTTTAACTTTTTATACCGGTCCTGAGTTAGAATTTTTTCTATTTAAGAAGGATGGGGATGAAATAAAAACTCTTCCGCACGATAAAGCTGGATATTTTGATTTCTCAACTGACTTAGCTGTTGATATTCGTAAAGAAATCACAGATTGTCTGATTGATTTGGATATTGATGTTGAAACTTTGCATCATGAGGTGGCCGAGGGTCAGCACGAGATCAATTTTACTTATTCTGATGCTTTAACAACTGCTGATAACGCTGCAACTCTTAAGTTTACAGTTAAGGCGATAGCTCAAAAATATGGCTTACACGCAACATTTATGCCAAAACCTATTGCAGGTCAGAATGGATCAGGAATGCACATCCATCAATCTATATTTAAAAATGGTGAAAATGCTTTTTTTGATGAAAATAGCGAGACAAACCTATCGACTATGGCTCATCAATTTATTGCAGGACAGTTAAAACACATAAAAGGCATGGCTGCGATTCTTAATCCAATTGTAAATTCATATAAACGTTTGGTTCCGGGTTATGAAGCTCCAACTTACATTGCCTGGGGGAATACAAACCGGTCAGCCTTAATTAGAATCCCTCGTTATACTCCTGGACGTGAAAAATCGACTCGTGCAGAGCTTAGAAATCCGGATCCGAGTTGTAATCCATATCTTGCGTTTGCTGTAATGTTAGCTGCAGGACTTGATGGAATCGAAAATGAACTCGTGCCGCCTGCTCCAGTAAATGAAGACATCTTTGCATTAGATGAAGCAAAGGCAGAGGAGTTGCAAATCGATACTTTGCCGCAGAATTTATGGGAAGCAACACAGGAATTAGAAAAAGACGAAGTGATTCGCAGGGCATTGGGAGAACACGCATTTAAATCAATTTATAGCGCAAATAAGGCTCAATGGTTTGATTATAAAACGTATGTAACTAAGTGGGAGTACGATAAATACTTAACAAGCCATTAATTATGGCAAATCTCAAGAATGAGTTTATTTAGAGCAAGTAAAATTTCTTTCTTATCATCCGCAAGCATTCGAATCTTCCCTGTTTTAATACCAATATCAATTTCCAATAAAGCTTTATATATCCAATGCAAAGTCTCAGCTGAAAAGTTGGGACTTTGTTGCATTGTTGTTGAAATTGTATAAGGATGTTCTTTAACTTTGCTTATAATTTCATTTTTAGGATTTCCACGATCAACTAAGTCTTTAACCTGAATCAGAATTCTAAAATGACGTACAATCATAAAGATAATCTTCATGATATCTTCACCGCTTTCAATCAGAATATTTAAAGTTTTGATTGATCCTCTGGCGTTTTTTTGAGCGATATAATCAGTAAATTTAAAAATTGAAGTTGTTAGATTTGGATGAACAAGCTGATCAATTGCATCTTTGGTAATTGGCTGAGTTTGACTATACGTCTTTAGTTTTTGCAGTTCGTTGTGCAGATTCCAGAGATCTCCGCCCGCAACTTCTCCAACATATGAACTCATTTGGGAATCAATTTTAAATCCGATCTTTTCTGCTTCTTCACGAATCCATCTATTTAATTCCTGACCCATCAATGGTTTGTATTCCATTAAATTCCCGACTTTATTTAGTTTTTTATAAAGAGATGCACGTTTATCCGGCAATTTTATAGTTTCAATAAAAATCAAAATGCAAAAGTCAGGGATTTCTCCTTCTAAAATTTCAGCAACCTTTTTTTGTTCGTCTTTTGATCCTTTAGCTAAGAAATCTTTAACAATTACTAATCTTTTATCTGCCAAAAACGGCGCAGATTGAATATCTGATTCCAAATTCCTTGATTCGAGTCCTTTGCCTTCCAAATGAGCAATATTGATGTCTCCTTCATACTTTTTTTCGAATTGCTCACGCCAAAAGTTCAACTTTTGAGTTGATGAATACGTGTCTTCTCCAAAAAATAAATGTACGTTCTTTTTAGGCATGTCGATGGTATTAGTTCTTTTATATCCGATTTGCCGTCAAATTGCCGTCAAATTTGATAGGGTACTCAGCAAGCATATTGGGAACCGCATTATAATTAAAAAAGCTCTGCTGAGCAAGTCAGCAGAGCTTTTGACTAAGACTTTCTGTAATGAGTTCGCCCTGACGGGCTCACACTTGGCTCGCGATAAGTTTTCGCTCGCAAAGAGACTCGCTTTCGCTTCGTCTCCGTTAGAACACATCAGAAGTTACATTTACTAGTTCTCCAAGGATTGGAGGAGTGTTTAAGTAGATTCTGTTATCGAATCTAATTAAGATTGCTGCTTCTTCTTTAGTAGGATCTCCTGCGAATGTTCTGTACTTAAATAAGTGTTGGATATCGCCATAGATTGATCCGTAGTGAACTAATGGGTTTTCATTATATTGATCGTTTTCAGCGCAAGTTCCTTCACACATTCTTCCGCCTTCTCCGTCTTCACCTTCCTGAACAAAGAATATACCGTTTGTTTCAGTTACTTCTGGAGCAACGATGATATCACCTCCTATAACTATAAGAGCTAATGAAGGTATTTGTCTTGGATCAGTTAGATCTAAAGGATCTTTGAATGTGATGTTTTCAGTAATTTCAACGTTACCACCAATTACTACGATAGTTTGTGCTCCATCACTGAATTCACCACCTAATTTTAGGTTTCCACTATTTTTCTTAACATAAACTTTGCTTTGAACATCTTGTGGTAATTCGCTACTTCCTCTAACTCTTTCATAATCATCAAGAACTTTGTCGTATCTAGCGAATAGATCAATGTTTCTTGCGATATTCTGAACAATTGCGAATTGAGTTAAATCATCAGAAGTTTTTAGAGTAATCTCACAAATTAGAGAAGAAATATTTTTAATATCTTCATAACCTGCAATTTCTTCATTTTTACAAAGTCTATCACTGAAGGCAGCCATAATGCTTTCACCTTCACCTTGTTTAGATAATTCAGGAATTTCAAAGTCAGGTGTAATAATAGGTACTGGTACGTTCTCAATTTCAGAACAAGATAAAGTATCAACACCATAATCAAATGGATTTTCTAAGAATACTTCACCACCAGATCTTATAATGATAAATGGACAAGGGATAATAACATCAGCGTCATCATCTCCATCAAATCCTGCTTCATCATCAAATTCTGCAACGTTTGGATAAATTTCACCACACACTGCACCTTCAGTTACTAAGTCATGCGTTGGATCACTACAGTTGCTAGGACTAACTACAGTATCAACTTCACCACTATAAGTGATTACAACTTCTTCTCTTGGTGGAACGTTTCTGATTTCAACACCAAATTCATCACCAATTGAACCGTTGTAACATATTCTGTCATTTGAAGTATCACAATCATCGATTTCATTGCCGTCAACTTCAATTATCATTGAATCTTTTTCATAACGAATTTTTCCACCACGTGGAGTTTCGTTATTGATATTTGCAGTTGTACTTGTAATATAACCCTGAATGAATCCAACACGTCCGATTGTATCAGTGATAGTTACATCCTGATCTTCGACGTTTTTGTGTTCGTAAGTGATTTGGTAATCAACATTATCATCACTAAAGTTAATTGCTGCACGTGAAGAGAAAGAACTACCTGGATCTTCATCTTTTACATTTTTATCAAAATCAGGAGGGAATACTTTATAATCAAGATGAGCACGACATTCGTCATACCAACCTGGAACCCAGATTTCAACACGATCAGTATCATCAAGCCAGTTTTCATCTAAATAGAAACAATCATCAACGATATCATCACCATCAATGGAGTAATCTTCTTCTCCATCTTCATCAACGTCTACAGAAAGTCCATCTTTTTCAACTGGCCAATCAGTATGATCAATACAAATTAGGTTATCTTTGCCTTTTTCAAAATAGTCTTCTATTAATTCAAAATCTGTACAAGGGATATCTTCACTATCGATGATATCTTCACAATCACCTTCGATTAAGGCAACAGCTTCTAAGCTATCACCAGAAGTCCAAATATAATCCTCAGGGAAGTCGTCTTCATAAATACAATAAGTTCCACTATTATCATTTGGATAACTAGTTGTGAATGTGTGTTCATCATTATTAATGTTCCATTGGATATCATTGTTATAACCAGTAACTTCTGGTTCAAGGTCTAGATTAACGCAATATTCGTCGATTCCATCGAAATCGATACCATCAGGAATGAAATAAAGACTGATACATTCACCTTCATATTGGTTTTCTTCGGTTTCGAATGAGTCTGCACAGGCTGCAACTTCAGTATCTAGAACATCGATTGTCATAGTTCCTTGTTCACTTGCATAAACATCAACGGGGTCAGTTTTAGGAACAACTAAACATTTTGGATCTGATTGAGGATAAGTAATTCCTGAGTAAGGACGGAAATCTATATTCTCATTTGTAAAACAGTAACTAATTAAAGGATTTTCACCTTCAACCATAAATGGATCACCATTTGTATCACGTGGGCCATCAAGATTTATTCTAACCCATGAATTTAGTTCAATAGGTTGATCTCCAAGACTTCCAGGTTTTGTATTTAATACTTCACAAATAGGTCCTTCGTCGTCTGGTGAATAAATGAATGAGATTTTATCTTCACAAGGAATAACTTGAGCTTGTTCTTCATCTACTGCGAATACACTTATTGTTTGTGTACTTCCTGGTTGTCCGCTACCTGGGAGACCATTTAGATTTACTGTTGTACTATCAGTATAAATATTCTTTTGACTAGTGTTGTTAAATGTAATTCCTCCATTGAATGGAGTAGAAACATATTGGAATTGGTCATAAGCACCGTCATCTGAATCAATAGTGATAGATAAAGGTAAATTATTTAATGGTTCAGTAACGATAATTTCGTTATTTGCTCCACCATCAGGTGTAGTAATAGTTAAATTTCGGCAAACACCTTTATCTTCAGGGTAAGAAGTTGCTTCGAATTCAACATATAAAAGTACATAGTAATCTTGTGAAGAATTAAATTTACCTTTAATAGTACTACCAGTTTTTACGTATACACCAGGTGTGTGAGTTAGATCAGATAAATCATTTGGATGTAAATTTGCTTTACCTTCTAATTTACTAATTGATCCTTCAACTGGAGTAATTGTGAAAGGAATTTCGTTATTAGAAGTAATATCTACATCAGCCCAAATTGTATTAGGTTTAGTATTGTTAGAGTCAATTACTGCTCTAGGACTAAATGATAATTGAGGGTTTGCACTACCCCAATGATCTACTTTTACGTTAACATCGTTTGCAAAAATATTTTGTCCTCCGATTCCGTTATTATGCATATATACCCACATTCCAAATCTCTTTTTTTCATTAGGTTCCCCTGTAAAATATAATTCATGTTCAATATCACTTTGAGTGAACTGATATGAAGGATTATAATCCCAAGGTGTTGGGTAAGGCATATTCACTCCATTAATTCCTGCTTTTTGAATGTAGGTAAATTGTCTTTCATCATATATTCTTCCATCTTCTGTTTCGTAATTGTAATAGTTATTGAATGAAGGGAAGGTTAAACCTCCTTCATATGGTCCGTAAAAGCCAATCCCAGTTTCATGGAATTGTTTACATGATACCCCGTTACAAGTTTGCCCATCGAAGTATGCACCTTTGTCAGCAACCACGACAGATGAAGTAACAATTGTTACTAATGAGATCAAGCCGACAAGTAATAGTTTTATTTTTGTTTTCATTTTTATAAAGTTAAGTTAATAAATGATTAAAGTGAACCGGTCCCTTCAGATCCCGTGCTTTTGCCTTCTTCTCTTGCTGGAATAATTCCTAATACTAATTCCAAATCTTTTGTTTTTTCTATTACTATATCTTCTCCTTTTATATTTAAAGTTGAGTCATCTACTTTTAAGTTAGCTACACCTTGTTTTGCAACATCAAATTTAATTGTAGCTATTGCTTCTTCATTTGAATCAAGAAATTCTTTTGATAATTCATATGAGATAGTGTCATTTAATTGAGAGGTTGTTACTCCTTCAGAAGTATTATTCTCAAGAATTGTTAAAAATTCATTATTGTATGAGATTTTAACTGCACCTGAATTTGCATCTTTTGCATTTAAAAGATTAATTGTCACTTCAGGTGTTTCAATTTTGAAATAGAAGTCGTTATCACTTACTATTTCTACACTTGCAGGTTGTGTATTTAAGAAATACCAACCACCAATTAGTACAACTAATGCGATGACTGCTATTGAAATAAATACGTTTTTTTGTTTTGTAGATGATTTCATTTTATATTGTTATTAATAAAGTTATTTAATTAAATATTATAAGTCTCCGGTTCCTGAAGTTTCAGGTGCAGGAGGTTGACTCTCAGTATTACCTGGTTGAGTGGTTTCTTGAGGTGGCCTAGCTGGAACTGGAGTTTTTCTAGGTTCGTCATCTCTTGGAGGAGTTGGTCTTTTTCGTCCTTTAGTTTTAAATTGTCCTCCAGCGTAAATTCCTATTGTGAATTTACCGTAAGCTTTTCTTTCTTCTGTTGCTGTAACAATGTTTAAATCAGTTCGAGCTGAGTGTAGTCGACCTTCTTTTGCTCCCATGATTTGAATACCGATTGCTTGTTTTACTGCAACGGTACCGTTACCACATTTTAAGTATGGACCAGCGTAAATTTCTGTTTTTGTTACGTAGAATTTGAATTTTCCTTTGTGAATAAATACAGCTTTTCCATCTAATTGTGCTTTTCTTATTCCAAGGACTACTGTTTTGAATTCTTTAAATGCTTCTTTATGAGTTTCGAGTGCTTTTCTTAACGCTCTTTTATCACTCTTGCCCCTTACTGCTTTTACTGCCTCCATAATTTTTGTTAATCCATTGAATTTACTTACACCAAGGACTTCTATTAATGGAGAAATTAATGTTTTTCTATCGTACATTGACATTAAAAGTAGCGATAATTCAGATTGTAAGAATTTCTCTTTACCTGAAACAGTATTTAATTTTTCAGTTGGAAGAGGGGACATCATTCTTAAAATTAAGCTGGCTGCCACTCTTTCATTCGGATTTTTTGAATTAATTTTAAGTCTTGTAGGACCTATAAGTTGTAACATTTTCCCGAATGTAGGGGCATCAACACCAAATGCAGTTGGCATAGCTTCATTACGTCCACGTCTGCGAGTGTAAGAAGCATATTTAAGGCCTGCTGTTAGTGGTAGAGGTTTTCTTTTAAAGAATTTATCCAAATCTTTATTATTTTGAGGCATACATAATAGTAAGAAGTTTAATACACCTTCTTTACTTGAATTTGGAAATTTCTTTTTAATCTCATTCCATTGTGTTGGATTATTTCTAATAAATCCATTTAAATATCCTCTCATATATTTTTTAAATAACTCATTTCTGGTTTTTAATCTTAGAGTTACTAATGCTGGTTTTGTTTTTCCTTCTTCTCGTAATTGTAAAAAGTTTCTATCTAATAAGTATGCGTACATTAGATTTTTTTCCTGTTCATTTAAAAGATAATTCTTTAATTCAGGATGAGCTTTTTTGTATTCTGCAAATTTTACAGACATCTCTTTAAACCATTTGGTTTTAAATTTATTTTCTTTGTCAGGAGTTGTTAACCCTCTAACTCCTTCACTAAAGCCTTTCTGGAATTCTCCTTTATATAACCATTTACCAAACATCCCTAATTTAAGATCTTTGGCTCTAACTGGTTCGATTTCTTTATAATCAAGAGCTTTGAATAATTTGTCTGATTTTTCGAATCCTTGCTCCTGAGTATATTCATGTTTGATTTCAGTATAAGTTTCATATTTTCGTTTTGTTCGTGCATATCCTGCAACAGTCATTATGTTTCTTGTATGTGTTCCAGTTCTTGCTTCACCATTTAACATTTTATATTTAGCACCTTCATATTTATATAAATAATGTGCTGAATTTTGTCGGATACTTTCATTAGGCGTTGATTTATTAGCTTTAAATGCAATTACCTGAAGATTCATAGCTCCTCTTCGTTTATAAGGATATCTATAAGTACTTCGTGTAATATAAAGGTCTTTAGCTGCATTGGCTGCAATTAAAAATCTGTTATTAGCTTTATCTAAAATTAAACCTTTTGATTTTAAAGCCGGATCCATTAATACTTCAATATTACTTCCGGTAGTTTGAAGGGGAGTAAGAGCAAGTAGAAATCCTTTTGGATTTTTTGGATCTTTAACTTTTTCAACATGGATATCAAGTTTATTAAAAGTCTTTTTAACCAATGCGTATGAACTATTAAAGCTTTCAACCTGATGTTTTGTTCTTTTTGCAACAGCAGGTCTTGAAGGACCTCTTTCTTTTTTTCTGGCAATCTGACTTCTTCCAAAATTTGAATCAAAAGTTAAAATTCCACTTTGGGCACTTATTACATAAGATGCAATTACAAATTTCTTAATGCCATCTTTTTTAAGTTGTCTTTCAAGGTCAATTTGACCAGCTTTTGACTGAATGTATTCGTTGTATTGAGGATGTGCTTTTCTTACAACATAAACAACTTCAGTTCCTGGAACTTTTAAAGTTATATATGCACCTATACCAGCACCTTTTGTGCTGACAAATGCATTTGCTCCAAACCCAAGTACAGCACCTACTTTAGTTCCGGCTCTGGCTTGATTAATGTATTCCGCTCTGCTTAATAAGTAGTATTCAATTATCGCTTTATCTGTCATTTCGTAACGATCTTTATATATGCTATATGTTTCTCCAATATCAGAATTATTTACCATCAAGGTTACAGCTTTTGCAGTATTTCCTTTTTCAATAGCACTATCAATTGCTTTGAATTTTTTCATTTTTTTAGCAATTTCCAGTTTTTCATTTCTGCTGTGTACATATTTGAATCCAATCCCTAGTGATGCACCTGCAAATCTTGCTTTATAATTGATTCCGGCACCTGCTCCAACATACATATCCCATGTTTTTGTAACAGGGAATTCAATTGCAGTCCAAAGTCCTGCAGATGATGCAGTGGCTCCAACAGCGAATCTTAAACTTACTTTTTTACCTAATTTAATTCTTCCACCTACAGATGCAAGTGGCACTATTTGTGGTTTAAGATCTTTTGCTCCATGAGCAAACGCTCCCAAAGAAACATACATAGAGTTTCCTTTAGATTTAAATATTTGTAGTGAAATTGCTCCACCAACACCTACTTTAACAAAGTGAGGAGGTCTTGCATGAGCTCCACCGAATATTGCTAAGTGTAGTCTTCCTTCAATATCTTTTAATTTATTTAGTGGACATCCTCTTTTTAATGCTTCCAATTGGATTTTTCTATAAAGAGGTTTATTTGAAAGATTCTTTCCTATAGTTTCTGACCATTTCTCCGCAGTTTCCATTTTTCTTCCTAATACAAATCCTACTCTAATCAGTTTGATTAAAGCTTTTTTACCTTTAAGTGCTTTTGGATCAATATTTCTTAATTCAACTTCTTCATAAATTGCATCTAAAATATCTTTAACCGACATTTTGGCAAATTTTGCCATTTTCTTTGGATCATTTAATCCCATTCGGTCTTTGATTCCTAATTCAGTTACTAATTTATCAATAGTTTTAGCACGTTTTTCTTTTGGTACATTTTCTAAAACAGATAAAATTCCATACTCTATATATCTGTTAGCTTTATTTAAAACTAAGTCTTCTTGTGGTTCAAATAATGAAGTCCCTTCAACTCTTTTTGAAGTTTTTTCCATCATATCAATATAACCTCTTTCAGCTGTCATAAATTTTTCAAATTCTGAAGGATTAATTGAGATTTTTCCAAGGAATGCCATGCTGATTTTTTGATCTTTCTTCCATACAGCTCTTCCGTGCCACATACCCTGCCACCAGTTAAAGTTTTGTTTTACAGTTCCTTTTCCTGGAGCAAATATTGTTTTAATAAATAATCTTGCTTTGTAAGATTTACTCAAAGATGCTCGGATTCTTTCCCATTTAGCAAAGTTATCTTTTGATTGATCCCATAATTTTGCTTTTTCATTTTTCAATGTATTCATACCTTCTGCCCATCCCTGTTTAGGAAGTTTAACTAAAACAAATTTATTATCACCTACTTGTTTTAAACAACCTTCCGTTATTAATTTTCTTAATCCGAATGTCATGAATAATAATTTTAATCCACCTTTTGATTTTAAATATTCCCTAGAATCAAAATCAGGATCATCCCAAACTATAAATTCCTGTTGGATTTTATATAGCATTGAATCAGTTACACCAATGTGCATTTCTTTTGGTGCTTTTTCTTGTTTGTGTAATAGCGATTCAAGATTATGGTATTTAACACCTTTTGGTTCTTTTTCTAATTTTTTCATTCCTAAGAATTGATCTCTGTATTTATTTACTCTTGTTTCTTTTTCTACTTTAATAGCTCCACTGGATTTTAATTGATCAAGTGCTTCAAATATTCTTCCTAAAGCTAAAGATATTTTTTCAAGTTCAAGATATTTTTTTACAATTT
>JAUVDZ010000136.1 GCA_030595015.1 Candidatus Peregrinibacteria bacterium
TTCTTCAGTAAAAAAATTACTAAAGGAAATCCTTCCTGAAATAAATGTTCCAGTAGTTATCGATGCTGACGGGTTAAATGTTTTGGCTGAAATTATTGAAGAAGAAAAAGATTTTCTAAGCAATGTTTCCACTACTGTAACCTTAACGCCTCATCCAGGAGAAATGGCGAGATTGACGGGAATTTCGATTCAAGAAATTCAAAATGATCGGTTGAAATATGCTGCTGAATATGCAGCTCTGTGGGGAGTCATAATAGTGCTTAAGGGAGCTAAAACGGTAGTGGCTAGTCCAAATGGAATAATTCATATCAATACAACAGGTAACCCCGGTATGGCGACAGGAGGCACTGGAGATGTGTTGACAGGGATTATAAGTTCTTTGATTGCTCAAGGTATCGATCCTGTAGATTCTGCTGCACTAGGAGTATATCTGCACGGAAGAGCAGGGGATATAGCGGCAGCTGATGTAGGTGAATATAGTTTGATAGCAGGAGATATCATCAAGTGTTTACCTATAGCTTTAAAAGAACTAAGACGATGATATTTTGAAATCTTTGTTTCTAGGAGAATGTTAATGATAGATTATATAAAGTCATTTGACCCGTTGATTGACAATAATTCTGAAGTGTTGATATTGGGTTCCATACCAGGTGTGAAATCATTGGAAATGAATCAATACTACGCAAAATCCACAAATTCGTTTTGGAAAATTCTCTTTGAATTATTTGATGAACCTTTTTCAATTGACTATGAGAAAAGAAAAACTCTATTGAAAAATAAAAAGATTGCACTATGGGATGTATTACATCAATGTAAGCGTAAAGGTAGTTTAGACAGCAACATTAAAAGTGAAGAAATAAATGATTTCGATTGGTGCTTTGAACGATATACAAATATCAAATATGTATTTTTCAATGGTAAAAAAGCTTATGATACGTTTGCTAAAAAGTATGGTTTCTTAGATTTAAGCCACATTGAATTCAAGCGATTGCCATCTACTAGTGCAGCACATGCTATTAAGTATGAAGATAAACTTGATTCATGGAAGGTTGTTAAGCAAAAACTTGATAAATGAGTGAAATGAAGACATAATAAAGAGCATTCAAGCCAAGTAAGCTGAATGCTCTGATTTTTTTTGATTTAAACTTCCATTAAATATTTATTTGTTAATAATCCACCTTAAGCACTAAGGAGCTCGTCTTCTTCAACAAGTTCTACTTCGCTAGAATTACCAAGTGGTTTTGTTAAGAATGAAAGTACCAATGCCACTCCAAGTAAACCTGCTGATATCAGATATGCGATTGTATATGTTCCTGTAGCATCGACAACAATACCTGCAATAATAGGTCCGATTATTCCACTGAATCCCCATGCAGTATATAAGATTCCATAGTTGCCACCGAAATTCTTTACACCATAGTAATCTGCTACTACAGATGGGAATAAACTAAGCAGTGAACCATAACCTATACCAGCTAAAGCTGTTCCGATAGAAATTGCCAATGGTGTTGAGTAGTTTGCAAATAAAATCATATTTACAGCTTGCAAAACAAATACAATCATCATTGTTTTTACTCGTCCGATTTTATCGGAAGTAAAGCCTGCAATAAGTCTACCGCCTGCATTGAATATTGCTAAAAGAGAAACTAAATAAAAACCATTTTCTAAATTTGCTTGTGTCTTTGCAATTATTGCAATATTTCCAATAATCATTAGACCTGCAGATGAAGAAAAGGCAAACATGATCCAGAAAAAATAGAATTGCTTGGTTTTAAGCATTTCTTTCCAAAGATAATCTTTTGCAACAATAATTGAGTTTTTCTTCTCAATTAGTTTTGCAGGTTTTGCCGGGACATATCCCTCAGGTGGATTTTTTATTAGCTGAGCGATAGGTGTAGCAATAAATAAAATTAAAATACCTAAAATAAGAAATGTATTTGACACACCGTGATTTTTTAACAAAACAGTTGTTAAAGGAGCTATGAAAATTGACGCCAATCCCATGCCGCTTACTACAATACCTGAAACCATGCCTTTTTTAGAAGGATGAAACCATTTTAACGCTGGTGGAGTTACTGAAGCATAGGCAAATCCTATCCCACCACCTGCGATAACACCAAATGTAATTATTAAAAGTGGTACACTTTGAATAAAACTCGATAAAATCAATCCAAGTCCTGTGAAAATCGCACCAAAAGTTACTACTTTGCGTGGTCCGATTTTATCTTGAAGTCGTCCAGCGAAAAGTACAGTAAGTGCCCAAACTACAATTGCGATTGAATAAGGAAGCGAAGCTTCGCTACTTGTCCAACCCCATTCGTTAATAAGTGCTTTTTTAAGAACACTCCAAGAATAAAGAACGCCTAAGGTTAAATTTATCATAAATCCAGATATAAGAACCTTCCAGCCATTTTTGTTTCCTACGTTGTTTTCCATTTATACCTCCTGTTTGATTTAAATTCTATCTAATTATAGAGTTTAAACCTTTGAGTAACTCCAAGGTCAACAAAAATATTTGCAAATTTAAAATTATTGATAATGAATATGACCTGCTGTATAATTGTTCTTAATTATGTGGATGTTGCAAACGAATTCGATGATGTTTGAAAGAAAGTGAGATTATATATATGAAAGATAAATTTTTGATTGGAGAGTTGGCAAAAATCTTTAATATAAGCACAGATACTTTAAGATATTATGACAAGATTGATATTTTGAAGCCGGATTATGATGATAAAAACGATTATAGGTATTATAGTATCAGGAGTTTATTC
>JAUVDZ010000096.1 GCA_030595015.1 Candidatus Peregrinibacteria bacterium
ACCTTTTAATATAGCAGGTTGATGAATGTTGGCAAGACAATGAGGGTTGCGTGAGTCGTGAAATTGTTGTAGATTGATCGAAAGTGGTCCCGGGACCACTTTGACACGATGGCAGATTCGTTGCGGTTTAGTAAAAAGTGGTCATATGACGAGAAGTCAACTCTTTACTTTCACACGCCTGCCCTTTAATATTGAACCGCCTAACCTATCCAACATGAAACAATACCTCGACCTAGTAAAACAAGTACTTGAAAATGGTGAAGAGAAGCCTGATCGAACTGGTACAGGTATTTTGAGTGTTTTTGGAACACAAACTAAATATGATCTAAGGGATGGATTTCCGCTTGTGACAACGAAAAAAGTGAGTATTGATAATATTATCAGAGAATTGCTTTGGTTTTTGAAGGGAGCGACAAATATTAATGACGGGCTGCTTCCTCATACTAAAATCTGGAATGAATGGGCTGCCCCCGATGGTGAATTAGGGCCGGTTTATGGATATCAATGGAGGAAATGGGACAGACACGAACACGATGATAATGGCGATTGCAAAGTTTCACATGTAGATCAAATTGCGCAGGCAATTGATATGATTAAAAATAATCCAACTTCACGAAGAATTATTGTTTCAGCCTGGAATCCTGCAGACCTACCTAGAATGGCTTTGCCTCCTTGTCATGCTTTCTTTCAATTCTACGTTGTGAATGAGCGTTTAGACTGCCAATTGTACCAGAGATCAGCTGATATCGCGCTTGGCGTCCCTTATAACATTGCAAGTTATGCAGCTTTAATGATTATGATGGCTCAGGAATGCGATCTTGAACCTGGAATTTTCACTCACACACTTGGAGATGCGCATATTTATAAAAATCATATTGAAGGATTAGAAGAACAACTAAAAAGAACTCCACATAAACTTCCACAACTCAAACTCGCAAAAAAACCTTTTGATGAAATCACATTTGAGGATTTCACTCTCGAAAATTACACACACGAACCATTTATAAAATTTAAAATCGCAGTCTAATGAAACATGAAATTTATCACGTAGTAGCAGCAGACGATCAACACGGCATTGGAAAGAATGGCGATCTTCCTTGGAATCTTCCTGAAGATTTAAAACACTTTCAGGAAATCACTCGCGACACAAAAGATCCAAATAAAAAGAATATGGTGATAATGGGGCGAACAACCTGGCAATCAATCCCAGTTAAACATCGACCTTTAAAAGGACGAGTTAACGTTGTTTTAAGCCGAAATCCTGATTTTAAAGAAGAAGATGTTGAGATTTTTGATGACATAGATAAAGCGATCGAATCAGCAGATGACACAATTGAAACAATTTATATTATCGGCGGTGCTTCAGTTTATAAACACACAATCGACCGTGAAGATCTGACTGGTCTTTATATCACAAGAGTGAATCAAGTTTTTGAATGCGATGTATTCTACCCTGAAATCCCCGAGCATTTTTCGCAAACGACTAGGCTCGGAGAGGGCAATGAAAATGATATGAATTTTGAATTTTTACTTTTTCTTAGAAACGCGTAATTTAATAATTGCAACAATATAAAGAATTAGCCAAATCCCTATTGGTAATAACGTGTAATACCACTGCCCATTTGCCAAATAAATATGGATTCCAGCTGCAACAAAAAATATATAAGCTAATTGCTGAACCCTTTTCCAATTCCTTTTTAATAACCTCATCGAAGTTTTATTTGAAGTTATTAAAAGCGGGATCATAACTATAAATGCCAGTCCTCCCCAGCCGCTATATTTTGTAAAATCCCAATAGCTAGATTCTAAGAAAAACAGTTCATATCCAATATTTGCAGTAAAAACAACAGCATGAACAATCACTAAAATACTTAACAAAATTCCAAGCCATTGTCTGTGCGGCATTATCTTCACAAAAAAACTTCTAAATAAAATCGATAAAGGCTTTGCAAGCATGACAATAACAACTATTATCCATGCTACCCATCCTGAGTATATAAATATCATAATTATTTAATTGTTACTTTTTCCATAACTACTTCTTCTAAAGGACGATCACCTGAATCAGTATCAACTGCGCCGATCTTTTCTAAAATATCCATTCCTTTAACTACTTTTCCAAAAACTGCGTGCTTTCCGTCAAGAAAGTTTGTTGCTTCAAGTGTGATAAAAAATTGGCTTCCTCCTGAGTTAGGACCGCTGTTTGCCATAGACATATATCCTGAGCCATCGTGTTTTAACTCTGAGTGGAATTCGTCTTCAATTGAATATCCCGGACCTCCAAAACCTGTTCCGTCCGGATCTCCACCCTGAATCATGAAATCTTCAATAACTCTGTGAAAAACAATTCCATCGTAGAATCCTTTTTCAGAAAGATCGATAAAGTTTTTTGTAGTGATTGGTGCGCGTTGTTCGAAAAGTTCAAGTTCCATAGTTCCTAAATTTGTTTCGATAACTGCGTGTCTGTTTTCTGACATTGTGTCTGTTGTTATAGGCTCAGTAAAGGATTTTGTTTCTGCATCTGTAGATGATGAGCTCTTAGTGCCGAGACTAATCTGTGGACTTCCTGAACATCCGACAAATACAAACAGTGAAACGAATAAAAGTGCGAGTGCTTTTTTCATACTAGGTTTGGTTAGATTTTTTATAATTCTTAATTTCAGTAATCAAATAAACTCCAATTACCATTGGGATGAATCCCAGGATTTGCCATAAAGTTGGCACGTCTCCGAGTATAAAATAAGCAAAAACTAATGTAAAGCCCGGAGCATAGGCACTTAAAGAAATTGCCTTTGTAATACTAAGTCTATGAATTGCTTCAATCCAAAAAATCTTAGATAAACCTAAAATTACAAATCCTGTAATAAATAGATTTAATAACGAATTCTGGATATCAATTAATGATGGTGGTTGTTCAATTATAAATGCGATTCCCAGGATAACAAATCCTGCAACTAAACTTCGTACAAACATAATCATATTTGAACCCACCTGTTTGCGTGCTCTTTGTGAATAATAATTTCCAATAGGAGGAATTGCCGTAGCTAAAAGTATAAGTATATCACCCTGATTTAATTGGAATCCGCCTTTAAACATAACGAAAAACGCACCAAGCACCATCAATATTCCACCTCCAACACTTTTAATACTTTGTTTTTCTTTTTTCCACAATCCCAGTATCACCATTGTAAAAAACACTTCCATTAAAAGGATTATGCTTGCATTGCCTGCTGTGGTTTGCTCGATTCCTATGAAAATTAACACATAAAATAAAACTCCAATAAGTGCAGTCATTATCAAAATATCTTTGAGTGCTTTTTTAACCTTTATTTCACCCCACTGTTTATGGGCTGTTATGAGAATTGCAAAGAATAAAGCTGCGAATAAAGTGCTTAGTGCTGCTGCAAAAATCGCTGAAACATTTGAAACAGTCAGGATAACAAAAATTGGGAAAAGCGCCCACAATGAATTATCGAAAAGCATGAATATTTCGCCCTGGATTTCGCGTGATTTGAGTAAATGTTTCATAGCGAAAAGATTATAGCACAACCTCTAATTGCAAATCGTTCGCAGTTAGGTTATGATGGGCTCATGTACAAAGAAAAAATACAAAAAGCAGGATTTAAATTAACTAAGCAACGACTTATGGTTCTTGATCTATTAAAGAAAAAACATGAACCCTTGAGTGCAAAACAAATCCATAAAAAGCTTAAACAAAAAGTTGATCTGGCATCAATTTATCGAATTTTAAGTCTTTTTAAAGAAATTGGAATTGTTTTTGAAGAAAGAATGGATAGCAAAGAATACTTTTATTTAGAGGAGAAACAGCATCATCATGTGATTTGTAAAAAATGCGGACATACGGAATGTGTTCCGTGTAAGCATATTTTTAAAAATATAAAAAACTTTTCAAAAATTTCTCATAACTTAACTATTTCAGGCATTTGCAATAAATGCTCTTAACTCTAAATTATTATGAATGAAGTCTGGATTTATACACTTGTAGCGGTTTTTATTGTCAGCATTTTATCACTTTTAGGTGCAATCGTGATGATCATTAAAGATAAGTTTGTAAAAAGAGTATTAATCTTTATGGTTGCTTTTTCTGCCGGTGCTTTACTTGGAGGTGTTTTTTTACACATGCTGCCGGAATTGGCTCACACAGGTGATTTAACATTGATGAGTTCCATGTATATTTTGCTTGGGATTATCATATTTTTTGTTTTGGAAAAAATTGTTCACTGGAGGCATTGCCATTTAAGTGATTGTGAGAATCATCCACGTCCTTTGGCATTTATGAATCTCGTTGGTGATGCTGTCCATAATTTTATTGATGGAGTTTTAATTGCAGGTAGTTTTATGCTTAGCATCCCAATTGGAATTGCGACAACAATAGCTGTTATTTTGCATGAAATCCCGCAGGAAATGGGTGATTTTGGCGTTTTATTACATGCTGGGATGAAACCTCGAAGAGCGCTTATGTTTAACTT
>JAUVDZ010000147.1 GCA_030595015.1 Candidatus Peregrinibacteria bacterium
AGGACTCAATCCTATTACAGATGAATTAACCAAAGCTTTTAAGAATGATTTGCGATTTAAAGTTGTTGCTTCAATTGGAGCAGATGAAATCCACAATCTTAAAAATATAATTAAAGAAAAGCATGTAGATGAGATTATTCAAACAAAGTCAGATCTTAGTAAAGGGCATGCGGAAGACATTTTAGACTTTTGCCGTGAACATCATATTCAATATAATTTTGTTCCGGATATTGTTCAGGTTCAACGAACAAACATTGATATTTCAACTCCATCAGGAATTCCTTTAATATCTTTAAAACCAACTCCTTTAGATGGATGGGGTCGTGTTTTAAAAAGAATTTTTGATATTTGTGGAGCTGTTGTTGGATTAATTTTGCTATCCCCTATTCTTCTAATAACAGCAATTGCAATTAAGTTGGATTCAAAAGGAAATGTATTATTTAAATTTTTAGATGATGGAACCAGAGTTAAAAGAGTAGGACAATTCGGGAAATTATTTAACTTTCTCAAATTCCGTTCAATGAAGCCCAATACCCACAACATGAGATACGAGGAATTAGCGGAGCAAGACACACGAAAAGACTCTCCAATGGTTAAAATTAAAAATGACCCAAGAGTTACAAGAGTAGGGAAATTCATTCGAAAAACCTCGATAGATGAATTACCTCAATTATGGAATGTCCTAAAAGGAGACATGTCTTTAGTCGGACCTCGTCCACATTTGCCAGAAGAAGTTGAAAAATACGACAAACACCACAAGTTCGTTTTATCTTTAAAGCCAGGCATTACTGGTATGGCTCAAATCAGCGGAAGAAGTGGTCTAGATTTTGAAAAAGAAATTCAACTTGATACCTACTACATTGAAAATTGGTCACTTTTAAATGATATCAAAATTATCCTCAAAACATTTAAAGTAGTTTTTCGTGGTAAAGAAGCAAAAGACGCTTAACCAATGACTTGTAAAATAACCTAATTGGTCTAAAATAGATAAGACGAATTTAATAAATTTTAAAAATGCTCCAGAAAGTAATTAATCGTATAATCGGCGATCAAAATAAAAAAGCGATTAAAAAAATTCAACCTCTTGTAGATAAAATTAATGAATTAGAAGTTAAATTATCTGAAGAACTTATTAATGATGAAGATTTTCCTGCAAAAACTGCTGAATTTAAAAGACGTTTAGCTCAGGGTGAAACTTTAGATGATTTATTACCTGAAACTTTTGCTGTAGTTAAAGTCGCTTGTAAGCGTTTAATGGGACGAAAATGGGATGTACGTGGAAATGAGACAGAATGGAACATGATTCCTTATGATGTTCAGTTAATTGGTGGAATCGTGCTGCATCAAGGAAAAATTGGTGAAATGAAAACCGGTGAAGGTAAAACTCTTGTTTGTACAATGCCTGTTTATCTAAATGCATTAACAGAAAAAGGAGTATTCCTTGTAACTGTGAATGAATATCTTGCACATCGTGATGCTGAATGGATGAGTGGACTTTATAAATTTTTAGGATTAACTGTTGGAGTAAATGCTCACGGCCAAACTCCTGATGAAAAAAAAGAAGCTTATGCAGCTGACATTACTTACGGTACAAATAATGAATTTGGATTCGATTATCTTAGAGACAACATGGCTACGAACATTGATAATGTGGTTCAAAAACAATTAAATTATGCAATTGTAGATGAAGTAGATTCGATTTTAATTGATGAAGCAAGGACTCCGTTAATTATTTCTGCACCAGCCGAAGAATCTACACAAAAATATCAAAGATACTTTGAATTAGTTAAAAATCTTAAAGAAAATGAAGATTACAATATTGATGAAAAAGCCCGATCAGCAGTTTTAAGTGAAGATGGTATTAAAAAAATGGAAAACTTGCTGGGAGTCGAGAATATATATACCGAAGGAGGTTTTATGGAGGTTCATCATATTGAATCTGCTTTAAAAGCTAATGTTATCTTTAAAAAAGATATTGATTATGTTGTTCGCGACAATGAAGTTGTAATTGTAGATGAATTTACTGGTCGTTTAATGCCAGGACGAAGATATTCTGAAGGTTTACATCAGGCAATCGAAGCAAAAGAAGGAGTGGAGATTAAAAGAGAGTCAAAAACACTTGCGACTATTACCTTTCAAAATTATTTTAGACTTTTTGATAAACTTGCAGGAATGACAGGTACAGCTGAAACAGAAGCTGAAGAATTCATGCAGATTTATGGGCTTGATACTCTGGTTATCCCTACACATAGGCCACTTACAAGAAAAGATAGACCAGATGCAATTTATAAAACTCAAAAAGCAAAATACGTTGCAGTAGCAAAAAATACCAAAGAATTACACGAAAAAGGTCAGCCGGTTTTAATTGGAACTATTTCAATTGAAAAATCTGAACTAATGAGCAAACTTTTAAAAGCTCACGGAGTACCTCATAATGTTTTAAATGCAAAGCACCATGAACAGGAGGCTGAAATTATTCAAAATGCAGGTCAGTCAAAAGCAATTACAATTGCAACAAATATGGCAGGTCGTGGAACAGAT
>JAUVDZ010000150.1 GCA_030595015.1 Candidatus Peregrinibacteria bacterium
AGAGGATAGCTGGAAAAAATATGACTCATTTTTCCTTATAACCAATGACACAAAATTTCCAAAGAATCAAAATACTATTAAAACTCTTCAAGAAATTCAAACAGAGTATCCAAAAGTAGGCATTCTTTCACCTTGTTCAAAAAGGTGGGGTGAGAAAAATTTAATTGGAACTGATTCATTAAAATACTTTTGGTTTATTCATAATAATGCTTATTTTTTCCGTAAAGAGTTGATAGAGCAGTTAATAAATACAGATGAACCGTCATATATGGATTTTTTATTTGATGGTAATAATTTTAGAGGGTATCTGTCAGAAAGTGAAATCATTGCTAAAGCTTATGCAAATGATTGGGCTGCAGCAATTACAACCAAAGTATTCGCAGAAGAAGATGAGTCTTACTTACTTGATAAAAGTAAAATTATAAAAACTGAATCCTATGAAGAAAATTTACAATTTTATGTTGATGAAGGTTTGAGGTGGGTTAAGAAAAAGTATGGATTTAATAGTAGGTGGCAGATGATGCAATATTCACAGTTATTCTATGAGAAATTTTTTGAATATTATCCCGAAGAAAATATAAACAAAATTTAGGTGTGTTATGAAAGTAATTGAAAAGCCCTGGGGCAAAGAAGAAGTTATTGAAATAAATGATAAATATATGATGAAAAAGCTCACTATGTGGAAAGGACATCGTTGTAGCCTTCAACTTCATAATTATAAAAAAGAGACAATTTATGTTTTAAGTGGCCAGTTAAGAATAATTTCAGGCCCTGATCAAGATAACCTAACAGGAGAGATTTATACCGCAGGTGACTCTATTACCATCTCTCCAGGAACAGTGCACCGTATGGAGGGCGCTGAAGATAGTGTTTATCTTGAAGCTAGTACACCAGAAATGGATGACGTAGTTCGACTGGTTGATGATTACGATAGAGCTGAATAAATGAGTTATAGAGTTTTTATACCTACGGCTGGTATTGGTTCGCGCCTAAAGGGGCTTACAAGATACATCAATAAATCTTTGGTGGGTATTGCTAATCGTCCAACAATTTCACACCTAATTGAACAGTTTCCACAAGATTGTGAGTTTGTTATTACACTTGGGCATAAAGGTGAGTTAGTTAGAGATTTTTTAGAGCTTGCGTATCCAGATAGAACATTCTTTTTTGCAAATGTAGATCCTTATGAAGGAAAGGGATCAGGACTCGGGCTTAGCTTGCTAGCTTGTGAGCAATATCTGCAACAGCCGTTTGTTTTCTTATCTTGTGACACCCTAGTTAAAGAATTAATTCCAGAGCCCGCTCATGACTGGATGGGTTTTTCTCAAAGAGATGATTTAGCGCAATATAGAACATTAAACGTTGTTAACGGAAATGTATCTGAAATTTGTGAAAAAGGGGTTGTAAGAGAAAATCTTAAAGCCTATATAGGCTTAGCCGGTGTTTACAACTATCAGAATTTTTGGCAGGCAATGCATTCAGGAAGGGCTTTGGCTATTGATCAGGGTGAATCATATGGAATGAAGTCAGTACTAGAAGGCAATAATGTTTCTGCACATGAATTTACATGGTTTGATACTGGAAACCTTGAGTCAATACAAATTGCTCGGGAAGCTTACGCCGAACCAGATGAGCCCAATATTCTTGAAAAAGAAAATGAAGCAATTTGGTTTGTTGGCGGTAATGTTATTAAGTATTCTGATGATATTGATTTCATTGCTAATCGCGTTAAACGAGTAAAGGAACTTCAAGAATTTGTTCCTGATATTTATGCGTATAGAGCTAATATGTATTGTTACAAAAAGATTAAAGGTGGAGTTTTATCAGATGTAGTCAACTTACCTATTTTTGAAAATTTCTTAACAAAATGTAAAGACTTTTGGCTTGAAAAAGACTTGAGTTTTGAGGCAAAACAACAATTCCAAAATAATTGCTTAAATTTTTATAAAAAGAAAACATTTGAAAGGGTTGAATTATTTTATAAAAATTTTAATCAAAAAGACGATGTTGCAGTTATTAATGGGGAGTTAATGCCTCCGCTTCAGGGCTTACTCAATCAGATTGATTGGGATTGGATGAGCAAAGGTTTGGCAGGGCGTTTTCATGGGGATTTTCACTTTGAAAATATTTTGTACTCAAAAAGTGATAAAGTTTTTACATTTTTAGATTGGCGCCAAGACTTTGCAGGTGATTTATCAGTTGGGGATGTGTATTACGATTTGGCAAAGCTAATGCATGGTCTTATTGTTAATCACGGCATTGTTGCTAATGATCAATACAATGCCTCATGGAAAGATGGTGAGATTAAATTTAGTTTACACCGAAAACAAAGTTTAGTTGAATGTGAGCAAAGATTGTGTAGCTGGATACAAGAAAATAATTATGATTTAAAGAAGGTTAAGGTGTTGACTGCACTTATTTACTTAAATATAGCGGCGCTACATCATTATCCGTATTCATTGTTATTGTATGGATTGGGTAAAAAAATGTTAAAACAGGAATTGAGTTAATTATGAAAA
>JAUVDZ010000074.1 GCA_030595015.1 Candidatus Peregrinibacteria bacterium
CTGGAAAGAATAACAGGCTGGATTTGCGGAACTCAACATATTCGAGAGACAATTCCATTCCCAAGAATGATTTCAAGGATTACGCCTTAACGAATCACCCTCCTTATTGTCGGAGCAATTTTGGTCCAAACCACATATGAAATAGTTTCGCATAACTTAGCTATTTCACGAACATTATCTTTAATAAAATCAACGCGTGCACCTTTGCGCGCTCCTTTAACTTTACTCAAATCAATCACAGTCAGATTCATACAAACGCGACCTAAAATCTTACATTTCACTTTCCCATAATAAACATAACCTTTATTACTCAACCTTCGATCAACACCTTCATAATAACCAGCAGGAATCAAACCAATTTTCATCTCACGTTTAGCTATAAAAGTGCAGCCATAACTCACGCAATCTCCTTTTTTAATATTTTTAATATCAATTAAAGTTGAAGAAAAGCGCATTACAGTCCGAAGTTTTTTTGCATCTTTTTCAATCAAACTATCTCCATAAATACCAAGTCCAAGCCGGATCATATTAAAATCTTTGCTAAAAATAATGCCTGCACCAGCAGTTGCTGAAACATGCTTCCATTTAACATCAATATTTTTAACAGCTTTTTTAAACTTCTGAACCTGCTTAGATGTAAATGTTTTTTTAAGATTATCTGCATCTGCAAAATGCGTACAAACACCTTCTAACTCGAGCTTTTTATACTGCGAAATCAAATCCAAAGCTTCATCAAGCTCATCCAATGAAACTCCCTGTCTATGCATTCCTGTATCAATCTTCAAATGAACCTTAACTTTTTTATTAAGACGACCAAGGGCATGAATTGTTGCAATATCCAAAATAGTCACAGCAACATTCGCAAATGACATATGCTTATAATTCTCCGGAAGAGTGTAGCCAATAATCAAACATGGCGTTTTGATGCCAGCTTTTTTAATTTCAAAAGCTTCATAAAAACTATCAACAATCAAATATGGTGGATTCAATTTCGAGCACATTTCTGCAATCTCAATCAAACCATGACCATAAGCATTTGACTTAAGCACAGGGCAAATCTTAGATTCCGGATGCTTCTTAGCAAAGTAACGGTAATTATGCCGAAGCGCAGAAGAAGAAAGTTCAATAGTATTTAGAACTTTCATTTTACGGCTGAATTTTTTTCTTAAATCAGTGAACATGTAAAACTATTGTAATTTCATATCAGCAAAATTGCCACTCTCACTTCTCCAGATATTTTTAAATCCCCAATCATCCCACTGCCACACTGCAACTGTTTTATGCGCACTATCATAAGGTTGTTCTAAAACAATGATTTCATTTTTACCATCTCCGTCAATATCAGTTAAATACGTTTTCAGATTAAGATATGGAAGATTTGATGAATTCCAGACAGATTTATAACTTTTAGGACCAGTTCTTTCGATTATATATAAATGCTGCATATACGACTTATCATTTTCCTCAACCCAGAATGGCAAAGAATCACCATAATTCCCTACCTTCCACAAATAAATACCAACATCCTGAACTCCGTTGTTTGTAAAATCTCCAAGAATAACTTCTTCAACATCGAGTTCATCATCAAGTGAAAGCTTTGGAGGAAGCTTTGTATTTTTTGTTATTGGATTAACCATTTCCCACTTTGTTGTAACTTTAAAATCGTCATATTCAAAGCTAACATAAGCAACCTGTTTATAAGTTACTAAAAATGCAAGGAGGACTATAAGCCCTCCTGCAATGATTAATCCAATTATAGTTTTACTAGTTTTCAAATGTAAGTAGGTAAGATTGCCAATCTAATCTCTCTGGTGGATTCTCCCAATCTCCAAGAACTTCATCACGCCATTTTTCGTCAGTCAAACGATCGCTCATTGGCCATGAGAATTCATAGTATGAATAAACTCCACCTTTTCCTACGCGAAGCTTTCCATCAATTGGGAACACAACATAAATCGGTTCAACATGACCTGTTCCAACTTCTAACACACAACAGTTTGGATCAGTTGCCACATCAGCAATTATTGAAGCTGGATTGTCTCTTAGTAAATCAGGTGTGTTTGCTTTTTCTTCATCAGAGAAAGTCTCATACCAGAAGTGTTCTAAAGAACCTCCGAACACTCTGATTAATTCGTATTCTTCATCTGTTAAAGTTTCGTTTTGTAATTCTTTAACTGAAATATCTCTAAGTTGAACCAATAAATCATTTAGTTTTGAAAGTTGATCTTTGTTCTTTACGCTCAGGATATCCCGTTGTTCTAATCCATCAATTGTTAATTGAGTAAGAGACGCAAGGCGAGCATAAAGATCAGGATTTGGTTCAACATATCCACGATCATCTCTTTCTTCAATCATTGGGCCTCCGCCAAGTTCAGCGTAAACCTGCTTTGCATAAAGGATTGTGTCGTGCTTAAGTTCTGACCAACTTCCTAAGAAAGTATTAAGTTCTTTTTTCTTCCAATTTTCATTTTGCATAAACATTGGATACCCAGTTGAATAATCAACGTGGAGTAATGTTTGCAATGTGTACATCCATCCCCAATATAAATTTTCAGTCCATTGAGTCATTGGAAGCTCGCCAACAGCTAAAACCAATTTATTCATATTTTGAGGATAGTTCTTATATCCAGTTTCTCCCATATCTTCAAGTAATTTGTATGAAAGATCAGAACCAAATGCAGCAGGGATATCTAATCCATTTGGAAGCATTCGTGATTCAACTTCTCTTTCGATTAATCTTTGAAAAACTGAAGCATCAATTGTGAATCTTTGTCCAAGGAATCTATATCCTTTAACCATTTCTGTTCTATCTTCAACAGAAGCATGTTCCGGGTCTAAAGCAGGGCCTAAAACAGGAATTGAATTAACTCCTGGATCTCTTAATTGTTTTGCTTTTTCTATGAAATTTTCAAGATTTCCTGATTGATAGTTTTCTAAAGTTAAATCTCCATAAACGCTAAGAGCAACAGGTTGAAAATCATAATAAACAAGATCATCAGGTTGTCCTACAAAAAATCCAATAGGTTCATATAGTCTTTTCCAATCAGCCAATAAATCTTCGTTGTTATCTAAAACAGCCATTATTAATAATGATGATTTTGTTTCGTCTGGTTTATCTAAACGGAATGTCATTCTTCCATACCACATCAAAGCATTAAAATATTTCCCTAACTTTTCAGTCTTTGTGTAGTGTCCTCGTGGAATATATTGTGAAAAATCTTCTAAATAAGGTTCTTCTTCACCGTAAGTTGCAGCTTCAGCAAGACCTGCATGAGCAGTCATTGCATCTAAATCTGTTTTAACTGTTTCTTCAACATAATCCGGAATATATCCATTTGGATTTAATTGTCTATATGCAACAGAGAAGAATCCAACATTTCGTAATGCTGCTGATTCCCACTCTGTTCCTTTTAATTCTTCATATTGTTCAGCTGATTTATCAAGCATAGATTTTGAAAGAGAGTCAGCTAATTCATAAAGTTCTTTTTCTTCAAGGGATTTCAAAAGATAGTTAAAATAAAGATGATAAGTATGAAGGACTGAATCAGTAGTAATAAAATTCGGAATCAACTCGTATCGATTATCCTCATAAATTGAAAAGAACTCATCGCTCCATCCTTCAGCTACATAAAAACCATTTTTAGCTATAAATTCTTCTTTATTCAATGGCCCAGCTAAAATATCAGTGTACTCAACATTACTTAAATCAGATTCGATTTTGTAATCTGCAACTGACGGCGTGAAATCAACAGTGTAATCTGTCCAATCTGCAAATGTTGCTGCTTCGGCAGTTTGGATTGGAGTGTTCTGAGTATCTTCAATTTGAGTATCAGCGTCTTCAATAAAATCCGGCTTTTCGGAAGCACATCCATTCAGAAAAAGAGCGAGCACTGAAATAAGGCTTGCTACTGCGAGAAATTTGCGCATATTTTTAAAAGTTAATAATTGAGCAAATCAACTATATCAAAATTGTGAAAAATGTTAAGAGGAAACTGAAAAAACAACTCACAATGTGTCAATTTGCATTATTTTACAATTGTTGCATTTAGCAATATACTTCCTTTTAGTGTTTATTTAACCTTAATTTATATGTTCTCAAAAAGAAACATAACGCTTAGTGCAAAGGTTAGCCTTTGTGCGATGTTGATGCTGCTCACAGCTAGTGTGGCAAGCGCATCAGTAGCTGGAGACTTCGGTTTTACCAATGTTGGTGACGGCTATGTAACGTCAAGTTCAACAAACAATTTAGCTCTTGAGGTAGTTATACCTGATGGAGTTAATGGAAACACAGAAGACATTTTATTAAAAGCCGGTTCTGCTACTTATTATACTGGAGATGCTCTAGTTCCTTTCCCTATACTTGGGTCTGCTACTGGTGTTGGTTATAAAGAAGATGGAACTGGAGGATTCCAGGGTACTGAACCTGTTGTTCGTGATCTAGATGCAGACGGAGTTTGGACTGCTAGTGCAGATTCGGATATTGATGGACTTGCACCTGCTGCAGGAACTCCAATTTATACAACTAAAGATGGTGATTGGGGTGCTATTTATTTTTATGATGCTGTTGGTGGAGGAGCATGGGCTGCTGGTACAGACATGATCTTTAGTGATGATGGAAATATTTATTATGATGCCGGACTTGATAATTTTGAAGGAGGAATTGCCACTGACAATGCTTTGGGTTCATTAACAGAAGCTGCTGGATGGACTATGTATTATCATGACAATACAAATGGTGATGGTCAATTTGATGCAGTAAATGACTGGGTTGGAATTGATAGTGATGGAGATGCTGTTTTAACTACTGCGGCAGATACTTTAGTAATAAACGGAACTGATGCATTACCATCTGCAGGAGATGCATTGTATAATATTATTTTAGCTGACAATGTTTGTTCTGATAATGTAGTAATGTCTGCTGCTGCTTGTGTTTATACTGATACAGATGGAACACCATGCGATGGTGCAGTTGGTACAGGAACCTACTTTGTAGGTGGAGCTTGTGCACTTGCAACTGATATCCAAATTGTAGGTCTAGATGATTGGGCTACAAATAAAGGAACATTAGATGCAACTACTGATTGGTTTGTGGAAAATGTTCCTGGACCGTTCACATATTCTTCTGCTGCAGATTTTCGAATAGCAGGTAGTACCCCTGTAGCAGGAACTCTTCTTGGAAACACAAAAGATCTCGAATGGACTACAATGTACTTTTTTGATGCTGTAAGTAATGGGGCTGAATGGAATCAAGCTGCTGATATGATTTGGCTTGATGATGGAAATATTTATTATGATAGCGGAATTGATTCTTTCGAAGCTGGAACTGCTGTTAATAATGGTCTTGGAGCTTTGGCAGAACCAGCAAACTGGAACTTATGGTTCTTTGATGCAGTAAATGGCGGCATGTATAATGGTGCAGCTGACTGGATCGGCGTAGATGTTGGAGGTACAGGGACTTATTCTACTAGTGCTGATGATGATGTTTACACAACCGGAGGGTTAGTTAATTTAGATTTATTAACTAATTTTATTCCAGATTGTGATGGCGTAGGCGTTGGAACTCAAGCCTGTTTATATACTGGAGGAGGAACTATTGATTCAACTAAAACTATTTTAGTTGATGAAGGTAATGATCAGGGAGCTACTCCAAATGGAATTGTAGATGAAGCAACCGATCAACTTAATGGTATTGAAATACAAAATGATGGAACTGCCCCTATTACTGATTTAACAGCTGTTAATGTTTGGGCTGATGGTGGAGATAATACATTTGATGCAGGTCCTGGTGATGATATTTTCTTAGGAGCTGCTACTTGGGATGCTGCAGATAGTTGGGATTTAAACGCTTTAGTTTATCCAATCACTGCTGGTGGTATCAAACTTTTCGTAAGTTTAGATATAAGTTCAAATCCAACTCATGGTCAAACATTTATTCTGGCTTTACCTCAAAATGGTGTAACAGTAGCTTCAAATAATGATGGACCTACTGATGCAGATGCAACACCAGGGGCTACAAATAATACTAAAACTACCTATAACACTGCTTCTTCCGGTGGTGGTTCAAGTGGTAGTTCTTCTTATGAATGTGGAAATAACAATGTAGATGAAGGTGAAACTTGTGATGACGGAGGAAGAACTGCAGGTGAT
>JAUVDZ010000028.1 GCA_030595015.1 Candidatus Peregrinibacteria bacterium
CTTCCCAATATATAAAATATTACCCTTTTTATCTTTAAATCGATAAACACCAGGTTTTTTAGGGATATCCTTTAAAATATCTTTAATATTTTTCATTACAGTATTATTTGAACACAAAGAGCTTTATATTGCAATAAGTAAGCAAAAAGTGTATATTCAAAGCCTAGGATCTTACTAGTCAAACATGACTGATCGAGATAGAGCAGCAAAAAAAGAATCACTGATTAAAACAATGACGTTTTTTGATATTTTTGATATTCCTCTTACAAGAGAAGAAGCTTGCGATTTTACGCTACATGAAAAATTAACAATGGATGAACTTCAGGACTTTATTGATCATGAGAAGTTTATTGTAGAGAATAATAATCATATACATTTTCGAAATCGTTCTTTAATTTTAAATGTTAGAACAGATAGAGAACTAAGGGCACAAAAGTTAATAAGAAAAGCCAGAAGATATGCTAAATATATGCAATGTCTACCTTTTATTCGTACAGTTGCCATTTGCAATAGTCTATCGTTTTATTCTGCTGAAAAAGACAGTGATATTGACCTGTTTATTATTACAGAAAAGAATCGATTATTCATTTCCAGAATTTATGCATTAATTTTTGCTCAAATATTGGGAATTCGACGTTATAAGAAAAATGTTTCAGGTAGATTTTGTTTTAGTTTTCTTATTTCTAAAGATGAATTGGATATTGAAAAAATCAAGATGGATGAAGATATATATTTAACTTTTTGGCTTAGACTCATGCGACCTTTGATTGGACAAAAAACATATCGTGAGTTTATAAAAGCTAATGAGTGGATTAATGATCAATTTAACTATGAAATTGATCAAAAAAAACATTTATTAGAAAAATCTGTACGTATGCTGAAGATTCAAAAATTCTTAGAATGGCCTTTAAAAGGCTGGTTAGGGAATTTGTTCGAAAAAATCCTTGGATCATGGCAAAAAAAGCGATCCAATAAAAAGAAAGTTAAGCTAAATGATTCTTCCGGGATTATTGTTAGCGACACTATGCTTAAATTTCATAATGTAGATATGAGAAAAAAATATCAACAACTTTGGGATCTTAGATATAATCAATTTAAACAGTATCTTACTCCTTCATCTCCTTTGGAGGACGACCTCGCAGCTGTAAGTCAATCACAGTCCCGACAAACCCGTACTCTTTACGAAGCTCGTTTTCGAGATAGCGCTTATAAGAAAAATGAAACGCATTCTCTTGATTCACAAAAAATATAAATTCAGGTGGATTTATATTTGATTGAGTTACATAAAGAATTTTTGGCCGAATATTTTTAGTTCCAGACGGAGTGTGTTTAAATGTAATCTTTTTTACAAATGAATTTAGCTCTCCGGTTGGAATACGTAACTGCCTGACTTTGTAGATTTCCTGAGCTAACTCAAAAATCTTTTCAATATTCTTTTCTTCAGTCGCTGATGTTAAAATAAGCGGAGCCCAGGGCATAAAAGAGAATTTTTTTTGTACATGTTTAATATAACGTTGTTTATGTGCATCATCATCTGCTAAATCTATTTTATTAACTATGATGATTGCACCTTTTTTAGCGTCCAGAATAAATTCGGCAACGTGCATGTCCTGTTTTGATATATTTTCGCTAAAATCCACAATCAATAAAGCTATATCGCTTTCATCAAGCGCCTGGAAGCACCTTAAACTACTAAACTTCTCAATCCCCTTTTCAATTTTTCCTCTTCTTCTTAAACCTGCTGTATCAATCAATGAAAATTTCGTGTCATTATATTCAATATTAGTATTTGTTGAATCTCTTGTTGTTCCTGGGATATCAGAAACAATTACGCGCTCTTCTCCTAATAAAGCGTTGACCAAAGATGATTTTCCGACATTTGGTTTTCCTAAAAAGCTAATACGAATAGTATCGTCTTTAGGCTTTCTTTTAGATTTTGGAGTTTTTTTGAATTTTAATTTTTTCAAAGTTTTTTCCGTGATTTCCCATAGATCATCTACTCCGGTTTTATGAATTGCTGAAACCGGGATTGGCTCACCAAATCCTAATTCATAAAATTCCATAATTTTATCGCGGGCTTCAGCGCTATCAAATTTATTTGCAATTAATAATACTTCTTTTTTTGATCTTCTTAACAAATCTGCTGCTGCGTAATCATCTACTGTTAAATTTTCACCAGAATCAATAACAAAATAGATTAAATCTGCTTCTGTAATTGCAATTTCAGCCTGAGCTTTCATATCTCCTTCAATACTTTCATGTTTACCATATTCAAGACCTCCTGTATCAACGATATGTGCGTCAAAGCCATTAATATCAATATCCTGATAGATTCGATCACGTGTTGTCCCTGCAACTTCAGATATAACTGCAAGTCTCTTCCCGATTAATCGGTTAAAGAGAGTTGATTTGCCTACGTTTGGCCTTCCGACAATTGCTATTAAAGGTTTCATGATCAATATTTTAGAGTTGCTCTAATACGAGTTCGTTCGCAGGCAAACTCACGCTTGCGCTCGCGATAAGTCTTCGCTCGCGAGAGTCTCGCTTACGCTCACCTCATATGGTATACTATATTTTGATTTAAATTGATACATGAAAAAAATACTTTGCTTAGGCCTATTCACGTTTATTGTCTTTAATTTAGTTGGAACTTCAGTAGTTTTTGCTCAGGAAGCAGGAACTTTAATACCAGAAACTACTAATAGTAAGGTTGAATGTGATGTATTATTGGATAAATTTGAAAATGAAAAAATGTTTATAAAGAATTCTGAAGGTAAGGAAGTAGAAACTAAAGATCCAAAAGTCTATTTTGCAACAAAAACCGATAAAGAAAGAAATGACATTCTTGCATGTGCAGTCATAACCGGCAAAATCAAGTTTTGGATGGTTCCATTTTATGTTGTTTACCTGATTGAATTTGCAATCGGAATTTCAGGATTAATAGCAATTTTAATTTTAGTGGTTGGAGGTTTTCAATATGTGATTGGTGGTGCTACGGAAAAGCAAGAACAAGCAAAAAATACAATACAGTACGCTTTATTGGGATTAGTAGTTGTACTTGTCGCTTGGGTTGTTGTTAATATTGTTCAGTTTATGCTTACGATTTAAAAAAGAGAGCTGACAGTTTAATGCCAGCTCCACTTCGTTTCGCTGTGTTATCTGTAAATCATGATTCTATAAAGCATGTTTGCAGCTTTTCGTCTTGTTAACTCAATAGGTCCTACAACTAGCGGATCCGTTAAAGTATATGGTAAATAATCATCATCTTCAGCATCGAAAAGCATATCAAAGTACCACCTGTCTGGATTTGGATTAATTCTGTAAGGCTCATCAAGTGCTCCTAAGAACATTTTAAGCCCTTCAGCTAATATAACTTTTCTTGCAGGATCAAAAATATTTCCGGCATATCCTTCAACAAAACCTAAATCTTCTGCAGTACATACATATTGAGCAAACCATTCATTGTCAACATCTACAAAACAGTAAGAAGCATCTTCATCTAATTCAAGCTCATTTTCATAATCTGAAGATCTAAATGCTAAAGCCAACAATTCAGAACGAGTCAATAAATCATCCGGTCTAAGCGTTCCATCAGCGTGACCTTTTAATATCTCTCTGTCACAAAGCCATACCCAAATATCAAATTCAGGATCACGACTTGAAACGTCTGACCATTCGCCACATGCAACTTCTACTATTTCATCATCATAATCATCATCATCGTCTTCTTCTTCATACTGACATTGATTATCACAACCATCTCCATCAACAGTATTTCCATCATCACATTGTTCTCCGCTTTCTATAATTCCATTTCCGCATTCTTCAGTTGTTGATGATTCAACAACACATAACGCGCTACATCCGTCACCATTAACAGTGTTACCATCATCACAAGCTTCACCTGCATCTAATATGCCATCTCCACAAACAGGGCCGGCAGGGTCAACTTCAATAGTACATGTTGCACTACAACCATCGCCATCAACGGTATTACCGTCGTCACACTCTTCAGTAGTATTCAGAACCCCGTTACCACAAATTGCGAATATGAAAGGGTCACGTTCGAAATCAGGGATATGAATCCCATCCAATATTGATGTAATTGCAGGATCATCTATGCCAACAGCTGTTAAAGGTTTCAATGCAGTTATAAATTCAATTTGTTTAAAATATTCACTAAATCCCGGATCAGTTTCTGCACCTGCAGGTCGATCAATTCCGAAATAATCCGGAGAAGATAATCCAAGAATAGCACTTGTCTGAATTCCATTACCTATACAATCAGATTCGCTATTTAGTTTATAAGAGTCGGGTATTGATTTGTTTCTATTGTCTGCCAATTTAGGATCACATCTATCGTTATAAGTTTGATTTATTCCGTATATAGGAGTTGTTTCTCCAAATCCGGTTGGAGCAATATTCCAATAATTCCCTCTTGCAGCCGCAGCTGACAATTCTGGAACATTAAACATATTTTTGCTTCCTAATAATAAATTATTGTAAATCCACATGTAGTCATCTGCGGAATCCTGTTTAACTACAGAACCATTGAATGCATTATCAGCAAATGTATTATTTACGATTTTTGCATCAGAGCCACCTTTAATTTCAATTGCTCCATTTGTATAAACACCACCTGTTTCAGCACCGCTTGGAGTATTTACAAATGCATTATTTACGATTTTTACATTATCTTCAGCGTAAATTAGCGCTTTTGCATCTGCGGTATTTCCACTTAAAAAGTTATTTCTGATTAAAACGTCTGCAGGACCATACACTTCGATAATTGATCCATTCTTTGCATTTGAATTAGTAATGTATAAGCCCTGAATCAATGCCTGGTTAGTATTACTATTAGATGAATATTTAATTAATGATGGGAACGATGACTGACTAAAATAAACATTATTAATTGTAAAACTCTTATTTTCGCTTCCTGTATTGTCAATTTCAATATATGAAACATCTGTTCTTCCTCCATTAAATGTGCTAATTCCAGAAATCATACCATCGGCATTACTTACTTTTATTGCACTTCTTAATACTGATATGTTGCTAAAGTTTTGCTTGGTAAAGCTTGCACCATCATATGAACCATTTATATTTACTCTTCGTCCATCAAACTCCATAATTCCTTGATAATTGTATATTCCCGAAGCAAGTCTTAACTCCACAGGATCAATTTGTGGATTTACTGCAACATGATTGTATGCAGCCTCTAATCCTTCAAATGGGCAATTAGCTGTACCAATTTGCGCACTATCAAGATCACAGTGAAATTCGCTACGCTGATCCACAACGTAAAAAATCGGACCTTGTGATAAAGGAAGCCCTGCATAACCTTTGAAAAATTGTCCGCTTTGTGCAAAGTAGCCAATTACTCCTGCTGCACCTACAACAAGCACAACCAAAAGCAAAATAAGCCAAGGTTTCTTATTTTGTTTAGCATTTGGAGCGCGTTTAATTACTGAGTCCATCATATTGTTTTTTGTTAATTTTTATTTTGGATATTTTTTTAATTTTGTATTTACATTATAGCTGAAAATGCCTTTAAAGTAAAGGTTTACGCTGTTTTTTTCATCCAATCTTTGTAAGATTCCAATAGGAATTTTTCTATTTTTTGTTCGAAAATCTTTGAATCAAATTTTTTCGCATGTTCTCTTATTTTTTTGCTATTCCATCTTATTTTTTCAAATTTTTCAATTGCAGCCTTGAGAGTTGGAATATCCTGATGATTAAAAAACAAACCGGTTTCATTATTTTTCACTGTTTCAAGGGCTCCTCCGGCTTTATAAGCAATTACGGGCCTTCCAGAAGCCATTGATTCCAATGGAGTAATACCAAAATCCTCAATCTGAGGGAATATTAATGCTTTTGCATTAGAATATGTCTCTTTTAGTTCTTTTTCAGAAACATGTCCTAAAAACTCAATGTTATTTTTAGCTCTGGCTTTAAGTTCCTTTTCTTGTTTACCTGAGCCAATTATTTTTAATTTGTAAGGAAGTTCATTGAATGCATCAACTATCAAATCAAATCTTTTATAAGGCGTAAAGCGTCCAACAGCCAAATAATAATCTTTCTTTTCACCTGAAATTGAAAATTCATTTATATCAATCATTGGATAAATAACTTCAGAATCACGTCTATAATACTTTTTAATGCGTTTTTTAACGTATTTAGAGTTAGTTACAAATTTATCCACTCTGTCTGCAGCAACTCTATCCCACATCCTAATTTTATGAATCACTTTGGGTACAAAGTTATTAACAGGCCATGGGAATCTATAAGTTCTTAAATATTCATGAGATCCATCCCATGCATATCTCATTGGGGAATGACAATAACTTACATGTAATGTCTCCGGTTTAGTTATGATACCTTTTGATGCACTATGACAACTTGATATCACAATGTCATATTTGCCTAAGTCCATTTGCTCAAAAGCAAGAGGATAAAAGGGCAAAAACCATTGATGTTTTGTCTTTGCAAAAGGAAATTTTTGTAAAAATGAAGTTCGTATTACCGCATTTTCAAAACCCGGCATTTTTTCTTTATTATATATAGAAGTATAAATTGGTGCATTCGGAAACATTTTATGTAATTTTAAAATTACTCTTTCTGCACCTGCAAAATTAGTAAGCCAATCACATACAATAGCAATTCGTAAATCTTTAAGTTCCATGGATACATAATAATGAATATGCAGCGTTTTACAACTTATAAGTATCATCCATCTTTTTCTTTTTTGCATCTATGATCTTAAACAATCTGTTTTTTTTGTCTGCTGGAAGGTTTTTTTTGCTTGCTTCGATTTTTTGACGATAGTAATTAATTGTATTTACATCTTTAGCAGTTCGATTTTTACCTAAGACCGCGTTCAGTGCTTTATTGTATGGATTTTCTTTGTCAATTTTATCTTCTGCCTTTGCTTTAAATAATTTTACAACATTATTGTCAGGATCTCTTTCAAGCAATCTTTCGCAAATATGAAGCACATCAACATATTTATTTTGATCAAACCACATACCCATTAATTCTAAAACAACATCTTTGTCTCTTTTGTTCATTGTAGATCCTTTTTTTGTTTCAATATCAGAAACTAAAATAAGATTGCCAGCTTTTCTTCGTAATAAATATAGTAAATATATAAATCCAATAATAACAACAAGGATGGTTGGAATTATCAGATTTAATTGAAGCATATAATTAAATATTGCGTGAAAAACCAAAGCAATCATTAAACCCTGTAATATTTTATATTCTTTAAATGCTCTGGCAAAAGGTATATTGAAGATTCTTCCAATAGCATGAACTCCGAAATAGATTTTTCCCTGCCAATGTCTATGTCTTGATACATCTATAGAAAATTTCGCTATCCCATAAAAATAACCAAATATTCCTGAGAAAACCATGTGTGCACATGCAGTAAATATTGATCTAAATAAAAAAGTAACGATTATTTCCTGAATTGGGGCATGAATAAAAACTGTTTGAAAATAAACAATATTCTCTGCAAATGCGAAACCTAAGGCAGCCACTAAACTAAATCTTATAGAATCATTGATTGTTTGTATTAAAACAGTTTTCCTATCAACAACACGAATCATTCCTTGTTTAACTATTTCTTCTAAAATCCCAACTAATATAAATATTGATACATAATAGTATGTTGGGTCAGAAATGTTGTTTTCCACCCATCTAAAAGGATCAACTTCAGGGATATAATCCCAAATAATTTGAATGCCAAAAACTGCAAGAGTAGCCAATATGCCGCCGGAAAAAACCAACGCAAGCATCAGCTTATTATGTTTTTTATCTTTAAAGAGGATGTATAACCAGATAAGAACTGGTACAAGGGCTAATATTCCACTAATTATCCATAATATTGTTGTACTCATTTAGTACATTATTGAGATAGTCCTGCTTTTGCCTCTTCAACTGTAGGGAAATTTTTAATCAATTGAGTTAGTCCAACTACTTCTAAAATATCTAAAATATTTGGTTTAGCCTTTGCAATTATTACTTTTCCGCCGTTTTCATACACTTTCCCATACCAATCAGTTAAATATCCGATTGATTTACTATTCATATATTCTAATTCTTCTAAATCTAAAATTAAATTTAACTTTGATGGATTTTGTTCAATCAGTTCGTATACTTTTTTTGCTTCTTCATCAACATTGCTTTCATCAAGTTGCCCAGCTATTTTAATAATTTTAAGTAAAATATTTGCATCTCCCTGAACGTCTTCAATTGTTAATGTAACTGGTGTTGGCATAATTTAAGTTGGTTATTTATAAGACTATGTGCGTTTGGTCTCCCGCAAGAGACATGCTTTGTTTAAGTTCCTTTGTTTTTATATCAGTAAGATATTTCTTTACTTTAACTATTATTCCACCTTCTGGTTTGTCAGTAAAGGTCAATTCGTCGGTCCACTCTAAAACAATTTTTGCAAGGCCTCTTCCTCTTATCTCATGTAAAGAGAATTCCTTGCCAGCTCTTTCTTTAATTAGCTTCTCTATTTCAGCTGCTTTAAGCTTATTTGCCCCAGTTCCATTATCTTCAACCTGAATTTCGATACTTTCTTTTTCTATTACAATAAACGTTATTTTGATAGAGTCTCCTTGTTTTGAACCAAATTCTATTGCATTATTACATAATTCATCTACAACAGATTGAAATCTATAAGCCCATTGTTCAGAAAAATCTGTTGTATTTTTTATTAGACTCAAGGTAAAATCACGAACTCCAGCAACAAAATATGCCTGAGTTGGAAGTGATATCGTAATTTCTATTGGTTTTTCTGTATTTTTTTCTTTTTTGTGTTCGCTATTCATAATTATTTATAACGATTTATACATATATAATAGCAATTTTTAAGCATTTTGTAAACCATTTAAGCTTATTTCTGCATTTTCCTAGACTCTTCAAAAATAGCTTCGAAGATATTATGTATATATGATTTGCATGATTTACTTTCATTACATTTGATTAACATATCATGCAAATGTTCTTCTTCTCGCTCTTTTTGCAACACTGGAAGGCCTTTCTCTTGTTTAATTTGGGCGATTATTTCAACTACGTGCATTCTTTTACTTAAAATTGCTACTATTTTTTTGTCTAATTTGTCGATTTTTTTGCGATATTTTTGTAGCATATTAAGTGGATTTTAGCTTGCAATTCGTTGTTTCTTATACTACAGTAGCCATGCATTTAATTCCAGTCCAACTTTTGATTACAGAATCCTCTATGTTAATCATTAATATAGTCACCCTGTAAGAAGACAAGGTTAGGCGTTAACCCCAAGGATATGTCACAGGTAGAACTAAAAGAGATGCTTGCAAATGCAGTTCATTTCGGGCATCAAACTCAAAAATGGAATCCTAAAATGAAGCCGTATTTATATGGTGTAAGAGACGGAATTCATATTTTTGATTTACAAAAAACATTTGATAATATGCAAAGTGCTTTGTCTTATCTTCAAAAAACTATTTCTGAAGGCAAAAAAGTGCTTTTCGTAAGTACAAAACAGCAAGCAGCTTCTATTGTTGAAACTACTGCTAAAAAATGTAATATGCCTTATGTAACACATAAGTGGATAGGAGGACTTTTAACAAATTTTTCAACAATAAAAACTCGAATTAAGTATTATCTTGATTTAGAAGAAAAGGCTCAATCCGGAAAATTTGAAAAATTTACAAAAAAAGAAGCAAGTAAGTTAAAAAAAGATTTAGATAAACTTAGTGTTGCTTTTAGTGGTCTTAAAGGACTTACGAAAGCTCCAGATGCAGTTTTCGTTGTAGATTGCGTTAGAGATAATATCGCAATCAGAGAGGCTGAAAAACTTGGTATTCCTGTTATTGCTATCGCTGATTCAAATGCAGATCCTGATTCGATAGATTATTTAATTCCAGGTAACGACGATGCTGTAAAGTCTTTAAAATATTTTATGAGTAAAGTTGAGGATGCAATTCTGAATACTCAAAGTAAAAGCTCTAAAGCTTAAATTCATTAATTAACAATTTATTTAATATGTTTGATGATACTCAACACCCTCAATCTACTCCAGAAACGAATAAAGTTGCCCCTGTAGAAGGAGCTCCGACAGCACCTGCTGCTCCTACTGAACAACCTCAACAACCGCAACCGCCAGTTGCACCTAAAGCTCCCGCTGCAATACCTTTAAAAACGACCCAGGAAGAAAGAATGTGGTCAGCAATTGGATATATTGCATTTTTGGGTGTTGTAACATTAGCAATGATGCCAAAAAGTGAATTTTGTAAAAAACATGCTCAGCAAGGAATATTACTTTTTGTTTTTTGGTTTATAGGACTAATTTTACTTGCTTTCCCTATTTCAATTTTAAGTGGAATTGGAGGATTGATAATAGTTGCTAGTACAGTTATTGCAATTCTTGGAATTGTTAAATCAATATCTAGTTATGAATTAAAACTACCGGTTTTAAGTGATTTAGCTAAAATGGTACCTGCGGAAGCTATCGTAGGATCTCTAACCGGCAAAGCAACCAAAGGGACAGAGCCTACGCCTACACCTGTTCCGACCCCTACTGAAGAACCAAAAAAAGAAGAAGAACCTCCAGCCCCTACTGAAACACCTGTCGAACCACCAGTTGAAACTCCGGCTGAAGAAAAGCCTCAGGAGCCGCAAACTCCACAACAACAATAATTATTACTAACTTTTTTTATAATCATGAATGTTACGGCTGAACAAATTAAAGAACTCAGACAGCAGACAGGTTTATCAATGATGAATTGCAAATCTACACTAACTGAAACAAATGGCGATATGGAAAAAGCCATTGAACTCTTAAGAAAAAAAGGTGAAATTAAAGCAGCATCAAGATCAGACAGAACAACAGGACAAGGTGTAGTCACTTCATACATCCATT
>JAUVDZ010000086.1 GCA_030595015.1 Candidatus Peregrinibacteria bacterium
AAAGTAACCAATTAAAGCGCCGAGCGGCTCAGCCAATCCCGATAAAAATGTATAAAAAAATGCTTTTTTCTTATTATTTGTTGCACAATAAATTGGAAATGAAACTGCAATTCCTTCAGGAATATTATGGATTGCAATAGCCACAGCAATACCGACTCCAAGTTTAACATCTACTATAGTACTTGCAAAAGTCACAAAACCTTCAGGGATATTATGAATAGTAATTGCTAACGCTACAAATAAACCCATCCTCATAAGTCTTTTACATTCTTTTTTATGTTTATGCTTCCCTATCTCTTCAACCGTGTGTATTTCATGAGGATTTTCATATGACGGAATCAATTTGTCGATTATTCCAATAAAAAGAATTCCTCCAAAAAAAGCTGCAACAGCAATCCAGCTTCCGTTTATTAATCCCAAAGATTCAATTAAATAATTCCTCCCTTCAGCCAAAATCTCAACAAATGAAACATAAATCATCACACCTGCTGAAAATCCAAGCGCAATGCTGAGCGCTTTTTTGTTTGTATGCTTAGTAAAAAACGCGAGAGCACCGCCGATTCCTGTTGAAAGGCCGGCAAAAAGGGTAAGTCCGAAAGCTATAAGTACGTTATCTAGTTCCATGTAGGTAAAATTTTCGTTTAGTTTCTTCAAATCGCTCGATTGCATATCTTAGCATAGTTCTTGGCATTTTCTTATAGTGTTTTTTCAAAAATGTTTCTTCAATTTCCTGATCTCTTTTTCCAAGTTCGCGAAGCATCCATCCGACTGCCTTATGAATCAAATCATGATTATCATTAAGTAAAATTTCAGAAATAGCCAAAGTATCTTTGAAGTCATTCTCGCGAATAAAAGTAAAAGTTGAAAGAATTGCGATCCTACGCTCCCACAATGATTTAGACTTTGCAAATTTATATAGAATTTTTCGTTCATTAGTGCGCGAAGCCATCCACAAGCCTAAAATCTTAGGTGCGGTTAGGTCGACAATATCCCAATTATTCAAAAATTCAGTGTTGCGAAGATAAAAATCCACGACTTCACGATCCAATTTACGATAAGTACAAATCAAAGCTGCACATAATCTTTCTTCATGAATTTTACTTGAAATTATTTTTGAAAGTTCGTTAAGCTCAATGTTTTTATACTTTTGAGCTACCTTGCGAATTTCAGGAACCATCACACCAATAAAAATATCACCTTCGCCATAATCGCCTTTTCCTGTTTTAAAAAAGCGAGCTAAAATTTCAGCTTTTCCGGGTTTAATATTCGCTTTTAAATCTTTGCGGACATCTGATGATTTCATTATTTACAGGCAAGAAGAATAACTGACATAACTCCCATCGCAATCAAATTATATGCATTATTAAGCACAAATAAGTTGATTGATTTTTTCTCCCAAAGAACTCCACCAATAGTTATAGGCGCGATAAATCCGAGCCATAACCAAAATACAGTCGTTAGTCCTTCAACGTAAGTAACTGCATTTGTGAAAATAAGAAAGTGAGCAAGAACAAAAGCCATTACAAGTTGTCCAACCAGATAAACTAAAAATCGCACTGGCATGTAAGGGTCCTTGTGTTGTTTTTTAACTCCTGCAAGCTTCATCCAGAGTTTTCCAAAAAGAACAGTGTACCAAAGGCTACCAATTACAAAAGCGGCAGCACCTGCAGCTAAAACAGCTAAGAGGTTGAGACCTTCAAATCCTACCATAACAAAAAAGGTTAATGATTATAGGTCATTATAGCGCAACTATCTGATGATTCCAAAATCATATGCATCCATCATCATCAAAACTGCATGTTGATTTCTGTCGACTCTGTTAGATGTTGAATTTTCATGGCCGAGAATTCCGCCAATTGCAGGAAGTGCAAATTCTTCAGTATCAGTGATTTGAAGCGAAATAATATAGTCTGCGACTTCTTGTGAAAAGTTACGGTAGCAACGGTTGTGACTGAGATCATATGCCATATTTACGCCTTCTGCATGCACTGCAGCAACTGAGCCGGCAGAGAAATCGAAGTCCTGGCAATTGCCTTTTGGATTGTATTCTTCAAGCATGTAGTCAGCCATTTCATAAATGAATTTGGCAACTTCACGATCACCTGTTGCTTTATATAATTTGTAATATGCGCGGCTTTGCCATGGTGGAAAAGCAGTATTTTTTTTGTTGCGCCAATAATTTCTATAATACGGAAATGCTTTCTCAACAGCTTCCAAATATCGCTCATCACCTGAATATTCATATAAAGCCATCAATGATAAAAGGGATTCACCCGGATAATAATCAACTCCAGTTGCTCGCAGTGAATAAAAGAAAGTTCGTAAAGATCCATTTGGATTTTGCTGATAAAGAATTCCGTTGGCTAAACGTTCAAGGATTACATCTTTGTTTGGGTAGTCGAGTTCAATTAAAGTTAGGATAGCAAAGGCATTATAAGCAAGTTTAATTTTGCTTGGAGTGATATTTACATAGTACATATCCTGATCTTCAACGTACTTAAAAGACTTTCTGAAATAATTAAATCCTTTAGTTGCAAGTTCGCTATATCGGTCATCATTAAGCCATTCTCCAAGACGTGCAATTGACCACATTGCTCCCATTTCTCTCATTGCATGATGCTCTTCATCGTGCGTATCGTCATAAGGTCGATAAGTATAATGGATGAAATTCTCATCCTGATTATTTAAAAACCATTCTCCTCCAAGTTCGATAGCGTCGATATATTTTGAGGATTTTGCCTGAGAAACAACGAACAAAGTGATTGAAGCAAGAACTGCAATTCCCATTACTATTGATATTTTTTTTATACATTCTGGTTTCATTTTCTAAATTTATGAAGTAAAAGACCAGTTATAACAAAGGCAATAAGCCCGATTAACGTTGTAATTTCTAATCCAACATGCCTAATTCCGTATTCCCAAATTGATCTTCCAACCAATACGCCGCTAATTGTGAAAACCAAGAATGCGATAATTGTCTTGGTTCCTACAAAAACCTCATGAATATTTTGCCCATGAGTCTGAATATCCATTTTAATACCTACTTTTGATTTTTTTGGCTTTATCTCAAGCATATTAGGTATACATTAAAATTCCGATTACAATAAACACATCAATAATAAAATAAGAAATATACATCATTAAAATTGGTTTTTCTTTATGTACAATTCCATAAGTCGTCCAAATTACAGCATTTATCATAAATGTAAACCATGTAATAAAAGACACTCCAGCAGCACTCTGATTCAGATAAATCTGCAAAACCTGTGGAATCGCCATTACAATTGAAAGCGCACCAGTAAAGTAAACTGTTTTATCAAGAATGCGTTTAAAGCGATTAACTGGCTGCAAAACCGCTGCCTGAACCTGAGCATCGCTCATACCTTCAACTTCAGCTACTGCTTCAATTGCACGTTGTCTTTTATGATAATGATGTAATGGCATTTTTTATGTTTATTTTTCGTATTATTATAGCAGAAAAACGACTTAAGAGCAAGTGTAAGCCGTAGGGATGGTGTTGAAAATGTCGTATCAAATTTGCTGTATATTTGCTGTATTTTTTGATAAGGGATATTTCCGCTTCGTTCGCCTATCGGCTCACTCCAAAAGAGCTCCGGCCTTTGGCCTGCGCTCCCTCTCGCCCTTCGGGCTCGAGATTAATCATAATCCTGTTCAATCAGGCACTGCGTCGTACTTATCCATCCGATTCGCTTCGCTCATACGCATGTATAAGCATCACGTTGTTCCTTCTTCACAGCATTCTTGATTGAATGGCGGAGAGACAGGGATTCGAACCCTGGAGACCATTGCTGACCTAACAGTTTTCAAGACTGCCGCATTCGACCACTCTGCCATCTCTCCGCAGTATTTGCACTATGTGCGAGAATAAATATATACAATTTTTATAAATAAATCTACCAATTATGAGAAATTATGATTGAATGAACAATCCTGAGCGATAACAAACAATCTACATTCTTTCCGGCACTTCAATACCAAGAATTTCCAATCCTTCTTTTAATGCTCTTGAAAGTGCCCGGATAAGGTTTAATCTTGCTGCTTTTAATGCAGCATCTTCGGTTTTTAAAACTGAAACTGAATTATAAAATCCATTAAATGCCTGAGCCAATTCATATAAATAATTCGCGAATAAATTTGGTTTATATTCCTGTGCTGCAAGTACTAAATATTCCTGAAATTTCGGCAACAATCTCGCTATATCCAATTCGTGTCGATCCTGTAAAAATTCTTTATTCTCAATTGGTTCAATTGCCTGAAATAAATCTGTTTGGTTTTTATTCTCTTCTTCAACTCTTCTTAAAATACTTTCTGCACGTGCATAAGTATATTGCAGGTATGGTGCGCTATTCCCTTCAACCGCTAACATTTTATCCCATTCAAAAACAATATCTGTTGTTCGATTTTGTGAAAGGATATTATATTTAATTGCTCCAATTGCAATAATTTCAGCAACTTTTGCTTTTTCTTTTCTCTTTAAATCCTTACTTTTTTCACTAACAATTTCAGTTGCACGTTGAATTCCATCTCGTAAAATCTCCTCTAATAAAACGATATTACCTTTTCGGGTACTCATTGTTTTATCCGGCATACTCATTCTTCCAAATGAAATATGTTTAAATTTTGTACCATCATAACCAAGTTTTTTGGCTGTTTCAAAAAGCTGTTTAAAGTGTAGACTCTGGGCAGAATCCACGACATAAAGCATTTTCACAGGATTCCATTTTTTTATTCTATATTTAACGGTTGCTAAATCACGAGTCGAATATAAAGTTGCTCCATCAGACTTTTGAACCATAAAAGGAGACATTTTTTCGTCTTCAAAATTTACAATCAAAGCTCCTCCTTCACCTGTCTCAATCACTCCTTTTTCTTTACCTTCATCAAGGATTTCCTGCATTTTGTCGTTATAAAAACTCTCTCCAATATACTCATCAAAACTCACGCCTAACTTTGCATAAGTCTCTTTTAAATGCTTCATACTAAGATCTTTGAACCATTCCCATAACTTATAATTTTCTTCATC
>JAUVDZ010000049.1 GCA_030595015.1 Candidatus Peregrinibacteria bacterium
AAGGCGGTTGATGTACCTGATCAGGAAGCAATCACAAAGGATAATGTTTCGATTCATATTAATGCAGTAATTTATTATAAAGTTTCAGCTGCAGATAAATCGATTATCGAAGTTGAGAATTTTTATTATGCAATTAGTCAGCTTGCGCAAACAACTATGCGTAATGCAGTTGGTGAGGTTACTTTAGATGACCTTTTGAAGAATAGAGATGAGATTGCACATAGAATTCAGGAAATTGTAGACAAAGCGAGTGATCCTTGGGGAATTAAAGTTGAATCTGTTGAATTAAAAGATATTGTTCTTCCGCAAGATCTTAAGAGAACAATGGCAAAAGAAGCAGAGGCAGAAAGAGAAAAAAGAGCGGTTATTATTAAAGCACAGGGTGAAGTTGCTGCTTCTGAGAATATGGCAAAAGCTGCAAATACGCTTAACGAAGCCCCTGGAGCGCTTCATTTAAGAACTCTTCAATCAATTAATGATCTTTCATCAGATCAATCAAATACAACCATCTGGATGCTTCCACTTGAAGTACTTCGAGCTATGGAAAAATTTAACAAAATGTAAAATGTTTAAAAAAATTATCGCGTTTCTACGTAAAATCGGCCTTATTCACGGCGGTTCAGCAAGCTGGAAAGGCAAAGGAGCAGGGGATTATAATGCTGCAGAATACGACAAACACGAGAAACATGAAGAAAGTGATGAGCATGAAGAGTAGGATTAAGGTTGATAAATTGTAATGAAATTCAAAAATTTTAAATTTTTGAAAAACAGCAATAAAAATAAACCTATCCTCTAAGCTCCTTCATATGATCAATTCGCTTTTGAATAAGAGCGTCGGTTCCTATGTCATCTCTATAAAAAACCTGGCCGCTAACACTCGAAAGAGCTGAAGCGGCTATTTTTTCAGCCTCTGAAATCGTATCAGCAATTCCAACAAAGGCCAACGCGCGGCTTCCGCTCATGTAAATTCCATCATCACGTTCATCAACTGAAGCATAATACATTTTTACGCCTTCAGGTATTTCTCCGACTTCGATTTTCTCTCCTTTAACCGGGTTTTCCGGATATCCTTCAGGAACAACATATTTGCAAACTGTAGCCTTGTGCTCAAAGCGGGCATCATATAAATGCAAAGTTCCATCGATCACATGTTCACATAAAGTAACAAAATCGCTTTTTAAAATTGGCAGAACATTCATGGCTTCAGGATCCCCGAATCGTGCATTGAATTCAATCAAACCGAGGCCCTTAGTTGTTGCAATAAATCCACCATACATAATTCCTTTGAATTCGCATCCTGTCTCATCAAAAAGCGCTTTTGCAGTCTTTTGCGTGATTTCAATTGCTTTTGCAACGTCTTCAGGCTTGATAAAAGGCAGCAAGTGGTTTGCATCGCTATAAGTTCCCATTCCACCTGTGTTCGGGCCTGTATCGCCATTATGTGCACGTTTGTGGTCTTGTATTGCAGGCATTGGGATTATCGTCTTCCCATCACAAAAACACATCAAGCTAAATTCTTCTCCTACGAATTTTTCTTCAAAAATAACTCGTCCGAATTTTTCTATACATTTTCCTGCCCATTCAATCCCTTCTTCAACATTATCAATATGTTCTCCTGAAACTTTTACTCCTTTTCCACCCATTAATCCGTCTGCTTTGATTACATACTCTCCGCCAAGTTCTTCAATGAACTCAGCCATTCCTTCATTTGATGTGAAAACTTTAAATTTAGGATTTCCTGGAATTTCATATTTTTCTAAAAGATCTCTAGTAAATGATTTTGATGATTCGAGCCGTGCAACAGTTGCTAAAGGAGCCATTGATCGAACCTCAACTTCTAATAAAGCATCAACACATCCATCTGCTATTGGATCGTCTGGTCCTACGATTGCAAAATCAGGTTTTTCTTCTAATGCAAGTTTTTTTAAAGCCGAAAATTCATCCAAAGGACCAATTTCATATCTATCAGCTAATTTAGCTATTCCTGGGTTTTTGGCTTTCCCATAAGCGATAAGCGAAACATCCTGTGGGCTTTTTTTAAGTGCTTCTGCGATTACATGCTCGCGGGCACCATTCCCCACTAATAGTATTTTTTTCATATTTTAATAAAGTTATAACAATGTCATTGGCTCGCCAGCTTCTTCTTTTAAAGGATGAGCTTTTTGACGAACTTCTTCTGCAGCTTTAAGTGTTTCTTCTGTCACATTTTTAGTAGGATATTTTCCTGAGAAGCAAGCTCCACAGAAAGTATCAATGTCTTTATTCCCTTTATGTGCTGCTGCTTCCAGGTCTTTCAGATCCTGGTAGAAAACCATATCTGCTCCAATTACTTTTGCAATAGTTTCATTTGTTAGATTGTATGCAACAAAATCTTTTCTGGTTGGCATATCCACTCCATAAACACATGGTGATACGAGCGGCGGAGCACATGAAGCAATATAAACTTTTTTAGCACCTGCAGCCCTAACCATTTCAATAATCTTTTTAGAAGTATTCCCTCTAACAATGCTGTCATCCACAAGCAAAATATTTTTATTACGAAGTTCAAGTTTTATTGGATTTAGCTTAAACCTAATTGATTTTCTTCGAATTGCCTGACCAGGCATAATGAATGTTCGTCCAATATATCTATTTTTAATCAAACCTTCTCTATATTTAACGCCTAACTTATATGCCAAAGGAATCGCTGAGCTCCTTGCGCTATCAGGGACAGGAACCACTACATCGATATCAAGTTTTGCAGCTTTAATTTGGTCAACCAATGATTCGCCAAGTCTTAAACGTGTTTTATGTACACTTATTTTATCAATCGTTGAATCAGGGCGGGCAAGATAAACCCACTCAAATAAACAATGAGCTCTTGGCTTTTTTGGAGCACATATCTTTCTATGTAAATTGTTTTCTTTATCTATAAAAATAACTTCACCTGGCTCAACATCATTAATTAATTCGTAATCAAGGGTATCGATTGCAACAGTTTCAGACGCAATAATATAATCTGTTTTAATTGTAGAATTTCGCTTTCCTATAACTAAAGGCCGGATTCCGTAAGGGTCTCTGAATGCAATCATTCCATGATCTCCAACCAGGGTTATCACGCTGTAACTGCCTTTAACTCTTTTAAATACTTTTTCCATTGCCTGAAAAATATGCTCAGCATCCATTTTTTTAACACCAAGTGCTCTGAATTCATGAGCAACAACATTTAATAAAACTTCAGAATCACTACTAGTGTTTAGAAATCTTTTATCATTATCAACTACTTCTTTTTTAAGTTGATCATAGTTGGTCAGATTTCCATTATGTACAAGCGCAATTCCATAAGGTGAATTTACGTAAAAAGGCTGAGATTCAGCTGCTTTATAAGTTCCTGCAGTTGGATAGCGAACATGAGCAATACCCATTGAACCTACTAATCGCATCATATTCCTTGTTCTAAAAACATCACGTGCAAGTCCATTACCTTTTTTTAAATGAAAATGTTCATTAAAAGTCATCATTCCTGCCTGATCCTGACCACGATGTTGAAGAGTAATTAATCCATCATAGAGTTCAGGAGCAATATTCTGAGATCCCATAATTCCTATGATTCCACACATGAGCGCATTTGGTTAAGATATATTATTAAGTCGCTTTGCAGCTTTTACTGTATTTTCCATTAAACATGCTACTGTCATTGGTCCTGCGCCCCCAGGTACGGGAGTTATATAAGACGCTTTTGGTTCAATTCTTTCAAAATCACAATCTCCACATAGTTTCCCATCATCTTTTCGATTCACTCCAATGTCGATTATCACAACTCCTTCTTTTACCATATCTTCAGTAATCAAATTAGGTCTTCCAACTGCCACACAAACCATATCTGCATTTATTGTATGACTCTTTAGGTCTTTAGTTTTTATATGACAAATTGTAGGAGTTGCTCCGCGATTTAAAAGCATAGTAGCAAGTGGTTTTCCAACAATATTTGAAGCTCCAACAATCGTTACATTCATTCCTTCAGGATCGATATCATAATATTCCAACATTTTAATCACACCTGCCGGAGTACATGGCGGCAAATCCTCGAATTCAGTACCTAAAAACATTTTCCCAAGGTTGTAAGCGGTAAATCCATCAACATCTTTATGAGGATCAATCGCCCTAATCACTTTTGGAACTTCAAAATGTTCAGGTAAAGGTAGTTGAACAAGAATTCCATGAATAGAATTGTCCTCGTTCAGTTCCTGAATCTTTTTCAAAAGTTCATCTTGTGTAAGTGATTCTTCATAATCAAATTGCACCCACTGAATTCCGGTTTTTTCACATGCTTTTCGTTTTTGCTTAATGTAAGAAAGGCTGGCAGCATTGTCTCCAACTAAAATAACAGCCAATTTTGGCTGCAGGTTATTTTCACGCGTAAGTTTTTGAACCTCTACAGCAAGATTTTCGTATATCTCATTAGCTATTTTTTTGCCATCTATAAGCGCCATATTTGAAATGCCTAGGAACGGGCTTTATATTAGCATTTTAAAGCGGCACTATCAACTTAAATTTCCCTGTTTTTTCATCATTTTTGATATCTTTCACAATTTCAACGTCGATTTTTACATCATCCTGCAGATCTTTGGATTTCAGAATTTCATTAATTGCATGTTCTGCTGCTTTTTTAATTTTTTCTTCATCTCCATTAACAACGATATGTAGGTCTAATTTGTGTGCAGATTTCTGAATAAACTGAAATTTATCTAATCCTTCTACAAAAAACTCAACCAAAACAAGAGGATGTAAAAAATCGCGACCACCATCTTTTTTGTTAAACCACAAAAATTCCTCAGAACGTCCGGCAATAGTTTTGATAACAGGGAAACCCCATTTACAATCACAGCCTTTTTCATCAAGTGCAACCACATCATTCATTTCGTATCGAATCAATGGCTGAGTGTAATTATATAAAGTTGTCATTATCAAATTTTCTTTATCAAAATCAAAAACATGCCAGTCATCAAACAGATGTAAGTCTTTATGTCTGTCACATTGTGAAGCCATGCAAATCGATTCTGAGGATGCATAATAATTAGTTGGTTCAACACCAAAAGCTTCTACAATTTTTTCTTGCATGTGAGGGGTTAAAGGATCTCCAGCACACAAAATCTTTTCCGGATGAATATTGATATTCCCTTTTAATTGTTCCTGAGCCAAAAGATATGCACCTGAAGAATATCCACTTAAAGTTCGCGGTTTAAATTTATCAACTTTTTTAATAATTTCATCTAACGGACTATTTATATCAATTGCCACAAAATCAAATAAAAATTTTGGAGCAGCAGATGCCAGGCTAATACCTGCGTAATGTCCGCCCATTGCACCAATATATGCAAGTCTAACTTTTTTAAAAAGGTTAATTTTAGTCTTAGTTACACGATTAATTGCCATTGCTAATAAAATTGCCCAATCATTAGGACCGTAAACAAAAATCCCAACTTTACCTGTTGAGCCGGAAGTGTGAACTACGTGATATTTATTCATAAATTTATCTCCTGTTTTTGGATGTTCAGCAATAAATTTTTCAAGTTTGTTATGCTTTAAATTTTGATCGCAAACAAAATCATCATAATTATCCATCATGATTTGTTTGTTGATTGTTGGAATCTCACGAATCGAAACTTTTTTATAATTGTCGAGTGTGATTCCGGCCTTTTTATAATATTCTTTGTAGAATTTTGAATGAGTAAGAACGTGTTTTAAAAGTTTTCTAAAACGTTTATCCTGCAATCGTTCAATATAAGCAGCATTCATGTATTCGGCTGGTTTAAGCGCCAAAATGTAATAGATAAGTCTTAGCATATTATTTGAATTATTTAACAACTATATTTACTAATCGCCCTGGAACATAAATTTCCTTTACGATTTTTCCATCTAGATATTTTTGAATATTATCTAAACTTTTAGCTAATTTAAGTGCACCTTCTTGATCAATATTCGCATCTGCTTCAACTTTTGCTCTAACTTTTCCATTAATTTGAATAACTAGTTCAATAGTGTCTTCAACAATCATAGCTTCATCGTAAATCGGCCATTTAGATTCAAATACACTCTTTTTATTGCCAAGATTTGCCCACAGTTCTTCAGCTAAATGAGGAGCAATTGGAGCAATTAATTGAACTGCAATATTTTTAGAATGATCATCAATACGGGTTTTGTTAGCTGAATTTACGAATTCCATCAATGCTGAAACAACAGTATTAAACTGGAATTTTTCAATATCTTCAGTAACTTTTTTAATTGTTTTATGAAGAATGGTTTTTAGTTTTTTCTCATCTTCACATTTTGCTTGTGTATAAATAAGATCAAAGAATTTATCAACAAAACGAGCAATTCCTTTAATTCCGGAATCATCCCAATCTCCACCATCAGTAAAAGGACCCATAAACATCAAATACATTCTGAAAATGTCAGATCCATATTTATCAATGAACTCATCAGGTGACACAACATTGCCTTTTGACTTAGACATCTTTGCCCCATCTTTCGTTATAAGTCCCTGATGTACAAGCCTTTTAAACGGCTCCTCAAAATCAATAAATTCTAAATCCTTCATCACCTTATTTATAAATCTGGCATACAATAAATGCATACATGCATGCTCAGGTCCTCCAATATACATATCAACAGGAAGCCATTTATTTGTTCGTTTTTTATCAAACGCAATTTTTTCATTAGTTGCACTCGGATATCTCAAATAGTACCAACTCGAGCAAACAAAAGTATCCATAGTATCAACTTCACGCTGTGCTTTCCCTCCACAATTAGGGCATTTGGTATTTAAAAAACTCTTTACTGCCGCAAGAGGGGATTTACCTTTAGGTTTATAATCAATTCCTTTTCCTATTGGTAATTTAACAGGAAGATCTTTTTCAGGAACCGGAAGCTCTCCACATTTTTTACAATTAATAATTGGAATTGGTGCGCCCCAGAATCTTTGTCTCGATATTAGCCAGTCGCGTAATTTGTAGTTAGTTGTTTTTTTACCATGTCCTTCTTTTTCAAGCCAGTTCATAATTTTAGGTAAAGCCTTTCTATTGGAAAGTCCATCAAATTTACCTGAATCAAATAAAATACCATCATCTAAAAATGTTTTATCGAAATCTTCCGGGTCAATCTTTGATCCATCTTCAGAAATTACAAATTTTAAATCAATGTGATATTTTCTTGCAAATTCAAAATCTCTTTGATCATGTGCATCTGCCATAACAACTCCGGTTCCATACATTAAAGCGAAATTTGCAAGGTAAATTGGTATTTTTTCACCATTCACAGGATTAATTGCATATTTACCAAGAAAGCAACCAAGTTTATTATCGCCGCCCTCAGAAGTGCGTTCAATTAATGACTGTTTATTAATTATTTTACGGATATCTTTAACCTGCTGAGCATATTTTGTTCCTTTAGTGAATTTATCAACTAAATGATGCTCAGGAGCCATAACAATAAAAGTCACACTATGAATTGTGTCTGCACGGGTTGTGTAACAAGTTAATTTATCTGTTCCATCTTCAAGAGGGAAGTGGATATCGCATCCAGTTGATTTCCCAATCCAATTTTCCTGCATTAATTTGGTTTTGTTAGGCCAATCTAAGCCTTCAAAATTCAACAATCTTTCAGCATAATCACGAATCTTAAAATACCACTGACTTAAATCTTTTTTCGTAACTTCGGCATCGCAGCGCTCACAAGCTCCATCATGAACCTGCTCGTTTGCTAGTACAGTTTTACATTTTGGACACCAGTTAACAGGCGACTTCTTTTTATAAGCAAGCCCCTTTTTATACAATTGCAAAAATAACCATTGAGTCCATTTATAATAATCAGAAGAACTGGTCTGTACTTTAGAATCCCAATCATACATAGTCCCCATTTTACTAAGCTGCTTTGTCATATACTTAATATTCTTTGTAGTACTTTCTGCAGGATGCACACCATGTTTAATTGCATAATTCTCAGCAGGCAGACCAAAACTGTCGTATCCCATTGGTTCAAATACATTGAAGCCAAGCATTTTTTGATAACGCCCCCAGGAATCAGATGGGGCATAATTATACCAGTGACCAATATGAAGTTTATCCCCAGAAGGATAGGG
>JAUVDZ010000010.1 GCA_030595015.1 Candidatus Peregrinibacteria bacterium
AACAGTTCCTCATACTCGAACACAGTCGCTTCGTAATTGGCGATCACTTTGGAGAACATCTCAACGATTATCCCTACGTCAACTTTCACACCTCCATAGAGTTGCCATTGCTCCGTTGGTAAAATTTCGACGTTGAAACGAGTGTAGGGTTCAATTGCGAGAGTAGGACCGGCTACCCCATATACTTTGGAGACTATTCGAGGCCGCAGGTAAACTCTAACACCTGCTGTCACAAGAACGTTCATTTCAGGACCTATAGTAGTAAGTTGGAAATCATCAGGATCTCCAATTGTCTTCCACTCACCATTTTTGTACTCTGCACCCACATTAACAGAGGAAGAAATTTCCACCCCTCCCTCGACACTAATACTTCCATGAATATTCACCTCTATACCTGCATCCAGATACAGTTTAGTAATCATGATGACAGGAAAACCGTACACTATCACCCTGGTTTTTAATTTTGGGGATTCGTACAGATTCACCACATCATTAACCGTATCCTCAGCAGTACATGTTAGTTTTGCTGAGATAGACCCCGTAAGATCTCCCGAAACTTGAACAAGGAAATATTCAAGACTAAAGAAACCAAAGTCTGCCTTTAGCTCCAGATCTGGTTTGAAGTTGAAAATTGCTTGGGGAAGTTCAACCTTGATGCCATTTTGGTCGTAGATTACTTCACCTGAAAAATCCAGGCCAAAGCCATCTTTTTGAGAGGGATTCTCGGAGAAATCAAGAGGGATAGTGCCGGAAATGCTTCCACTTTCGATCACTTCATCCAATGCAGCATTTTCAGTTTCAAAAGTGATGTTGTTTTGATCACTCGAAATTGAAAGCACGTGCCTCAAGAATCCGTCATCTTTGCCATAAGCAACGATGTTACCAGTTTCAACATGGCTAATCAGGCTCTCTTGTGAGACAGGAAAGCTCAATGAAGATGCTTCGATCGTTACTTCAACGCTGTCGTCAAACACCTTGAGATTGTCAGAGAGAACCACATCTTCTATCACCCATCCAGGCGGATTCTCGTAATTGTTATTATTTGAATTTTCATTCTTGTCATCTTTTGGACTGCAAGCCACAACAAACAGCATGCAAACAAAAAGAATTGCAGATTTGATAAGACGAGTCATAACATTCGCTCCTTCGTGTGACGGGTTGTTTTTTTAAGTAGAATGTCAAAGCATAAATACTCTCTTTTACCTCCATTTTTTTATGTCAATGAACATTCGTTAATATCTCTTTTTTTGGCTTTCACAACTAAAAAGATTTGAAGTGTGAGGATTTTATCACATTTTTTTCTTAACACCTAATTTCCCATCTACACATCTACCAAAAACTATTTTTCACTAAAAAAACTGTTTGTGTAAGCGGCGAATCTCCTCTCTCCCTACTCGCAGAACCTCAAAGAGGTTCCACTCGTAGCGAGTGGAACTGAATGATAACAAGCATGTTTTAACTTATTTTTTGTTTGTATTTGCATTTTTACGCAATAACAATACGGTAATCTCTTGACAGTTTGATATATTAAAGTTATACTAAATATAGTTTAAATATAACCTTTTATTATGATTACTCAAATAGTTTTTAAAACAGATAAGTCCTTAAAAGACCAGGCAATGAAGAAAGCTCAATCTGGGGGGGTTACTTTGAAAGCTGTACTGTATAATGCTTTGAAGCTTTATACTGAAGGAAAATTGAATTTTGGATTACAAATTAATGAATCTGATGTTGAAGTTCTTGAAGTTGCTCCTGGAATTCAAAAGAAGATGGACAAGATCGGCGAACTTTTAGATAAAATTTAAATGAAACTTAGATGAAAATAATTTTATGTCACTCAATTTTGCGTAAAGAAATTAATCCCTTATTGAAATATTTTTCAAAAGGTGATATTCGAAAGTATGCTAAAAAAGCCGCTAAAGGCCTTAGAGTAGAAATTAAAGGTTCGATGATTTCTTCTACAAAACTTGTAAAAGTATATATGACCGGGAAAAAAGGTGCCGGGAGGTTGATAGTGCTGATTTATGTAAAGAAAGATTATTATATCCCTGTTTTGGTTAGACTTAAAAAGGACAAAATTGTTGGAACTAATTTAAGCAAAGGAAACAAAGTCTTTCAGGATTTATTAGAGAAGAATTTAAGCTCTGTTATGAAAGATTTAAAGGAAGGGAATTTTAATGAATTGTAAAACAAGCCTGTTTTAACTTATTTTTTTACTTCTTTTGGGCAAAATTTTTCTAAATCCGATTTTTTTATTGAGTGGTACGTGTTTGTTTTTTGGATTAACGCGTATGAAGGCTTATGTTCAAATCCAACAATTTCTATTTTCTTACCTTTTCGCGTCACCATTTCAACTGCTGGAGCAAGGTCTCCATCAGAACTGATCAGGATAGCTCTGTCATATCTATCTTCATAAGCTCCTTCTACTAGATCAATTCCGATTCTTACATCAACACCCTTTTCAGTGAAAATCTTTCCAATTTGTCTAATATGACCTCTAACAATATAAAATCCAGCCTTTTTTAATTTTTCAAAAAGCATTTGTTGATGTTTGTGGAGAGACTGACTTTGTTTATCACCATCCTTTGGTTTTATTTGTCCGATATAATACCTGACACCCTCAAGTTTTCTGTCTCCTACAAATGATTTTACAAATTTTTTAAAATTGAAATTCATTGAACCATAAGTATTTTCCTTTAAATTATAATAAAGGTTCCCTCCATCAATATAAACATATACTCTTTCTTTATTTTTCATATCCTAATTTATATCAAAAAACCCGCCATTGCGCTAGTCAACGACGGGGAGATTAAGTGTCTTCAATTTATTCGATTTAACACCGAATGTCAATATTATTTTACATCATATTTTTATATATGTCAATGTTTGGTTAGTTATCTCGGCAAGGGCTTGCCTTGATAAAAAAAACCGCTTGCATAAGCGGTAATTCAATGGCAGTAAGCCTGTTTTAACTTATTCTTTGTTTGTGCGTTAGGATAAAAGGACCTTTGAAGTTTATGATATAATACGAGTATGAAAAGACGCAATTACATCCAGGCACGAGATTTACTTAAAGAAGCAAAAGAAAAATTAAAAGATTACGATGCGATTATTGGACGAACAGATAAAGATTATGAAGCATTGAGGAAATCCGGGATATTATGCAAAGCTTTTTCTATTAATGGTAATGCAACAAATAAAATAGTTGTTACGAGACAATGTTGGAATCATGTATTTAAACATCCAGTTAAAAGGCCATCAAAAATTGAAAAGTTAGAACGTGCTTTGAGTATGCCAATGGCTATAAAGTTACTTAAAAAGACAACTACTTATCAAGAGGTTTCAAGAGAAAAAGACAAAGGAGGTAATGAATATCTATTTTTTGGGATTATTGGATATGTGAGAGGTAATAGAATTAAGGTAATAATTCGCAAGCAGGAAAAGAATACAAATGCGAAATATGTTTTATTTTCATTTTATCAGATGTCACATGCTCCAATTAAAAAAGAAACAGGTGATAAAAAATCATAATTCTGTTTCTAGTGGGGGCTGTCTTCGACTCCACTCGCTTTCGCGTAGCTGGCCGGATCAAGGGGCTCCCCAAGGGGAACGTGGCCTTTCAGCCCACATATTAATTATATAGTAAAATGTAAGTTTTTACAACAATAATTTTACATTCAATGTAACAGATTCGCGAGCCTCCCTTTGGTCGGCTCGCTCCAAAAGAGCCACCTTTCGGTGTCTCTGTGGTGGGCGATGTAGGAGTCGAACCTACGACCCCCTCGGTGTAAACGAGGTGCTCTAGCCAACTGAGCTAATCGCCCGTGATAATCGATAACTGCAAGATACTTTTTATCATTTTTTTGCCAAGTATGCAATAAAAAAAATGAGAGACAGTATTAAGCCTCTCATTTATCTGTTTAGTTTGATTTACTCTAAAAGCTCCAATATCGGTTATAGTATCGCCCATAATGGGTTCCACGATAAACAGAATCAAAATTTATTTTTGTATAATAGTTATTTTGATAAAAATAATTATAAGTATTTTGTCGCGTCCAATCTTGCCAATCAGGCTTTTTTTCATATTCTTCTCTTTTAACTCTTTTTGCTTCTTCAACACATTGTCCGTTTTCTTCACAAATTTCATAGATGATATAGCAATAATCTCTAACACAATATTTTCTTACTTTTCTTATACTTAAATCTGCTTCATCATTGTGATGATATTGCTCAACTTCAATGCAGCCACGATAGTCGCATTCACGAGTTAAGCTTGGACGTCTGTCGTATTCCTGATGATCTTCGCTTGATGGTGGTTTCCTAAGTTGTCGGCATTCAGATGGGCCTGGATTTCCTTCTCTTATGATGCCTTCGCAATCATAATAATCAGCACTGGCAACTTGAAATGAAAGAAATGCAAGAGCAGCGATTGGTAGTGAGAGTAGTAGGATTTTTTTAATCATTTTTTGAGGATTATTAAAATTTTATAGGTTTTCAGGTATTTGGGTAACTATTTCTAATCTGTTCGCAATTTGTTCAGGAAGACATCTTAAAATTGACTCAGCCATGCAATGATAACAGAAAATCATGGTTTTATCTGAATCAGGGGTTAATTCGCTTTTTAATGAAATTAACTGTTCTCGTAAATTTAAAAAAACACGTGAGATTTCGCTTGGATCTGCTTGAAAATATATAATTGCTACTTTTAATGATTCGCACCGTATTCTAACTTCTCGTTCCGATTTATTGCAATAATCATCTAAAAATGCTGTTAATCCAATTCCTGCTGATTCAATTTTTTCTTCTGAAGTTTCAAATCTTTCCATAAAAAGTAGTTATTTACACTTATTAGAAGCGTAAATAATAGTTTATATTACAAAAAAGAAAGCTTTTTGCGTTCGCCTACACCTCTCGCCCTTTGGGCTCGAGACTAATCATCATCCTGCTCAATCGGTCACTACGTTTCCTCTTCGCAGCATGCTTAATTGAGTGGTGGGCAAGAGAGGACTTGAACCTCCACCTCCAAAAAAGGAGACTAGGCCCTCAACCTAGCGCGTCTACCAATTCCGCCACTTGCCCGTATAAATATTTGATAGCAACGTTATTGTAGGCAATTTCATGTAAAATACAAGTTTAAATAGCAATTATTCGCATAAAATGGTATAATAATAGGAAAAATAAACAAAAAAGATGGCTGAAAAGACAAAACCAAAAGATTCGACAAAACCTAAGGTTGCACCAAAAGCTGCGCCTCAGGGAGCTCCTGTTGAATCAGCAGCAACAAAAAAGGCTGCTTTAGAAAAAAAATTAAAAGATGCAAAGGAGAAAATTAAGGGTAGGACTATTGAACTTAAGGGAACTTTAAAGAAGAATATGACTTTAGAAACTTTTGCGACAGGAGTTGAAAACGTGAAGAAATTACGTGAAAAGATCACGTCTGCTCCTATTGGATTAATTAAATCTTTAGAAGATAAATACCCAGGCATTACTCTTGCTGCATTTACTACGCATCTTAAAGGTCAGGTTAAACTAAATTTTAAGGAATGGTCTAGTGATACGGTTTATGGAAAATTTAAAACAGGGGATGAATACAAAATTGACTTTTTAGGCAATAGTGATGCTGAAAATCAATGGGGTGTTTCTGATATGGCTTCAATCGAATGGCGAGGTATTACAAAATATGTTGGTGGAAATAAAAATATTAAACGTACCAGTCAAAGAAGGCTTGGATTAAAAGGTCAGGATAAAAGTGATCGTGGATTTTATGATAGTAGCGGATATATCGCCATCCACAGTAATGATGTAATTGTTTTCAGTGATCATAAACCAGAATTTAAAACAGAATTTAGAACTAAAACTGGTGATAAATATAATGAAATAAATGAAGAATCATATGTTAAGTATGCTTCTTCAAAATATTCAAAGGAAGATGAAAAATATTTAAAACAGAATATAAATAATTATACTTTTGTAAGAAGAAAACCAACAATTTCAAGTGCCGATATCAAAAGAATTCGAGCCGCAATTGGTAGCCTTGAAGGGATGACTCCTGCACAGAGGGTTGAAGTAGTTGCACGATTTTTAATTAAAGAAGGTAATAATATTAGAGCAAAGCATTGTGGAGACTGGGTGGAGCAGGTTTGTGCTATCGCAGGGATAACACAGAAACGGTCGATTTATCATGATCTTAGTTATGCTTTTAAAGGCGGAGATTATAAAAAAAATGGATGGAAAGAAAACGATGATCCTACAAGACGTGATTGTCGTGAATCTGGGAAATATGCAAAAAAATATCAGTTAGATAAAATAAATGCTGGTACTATTCTTTATATAAATAATCATAATAAATTTGATCATGCCGGGAATCATAGAGTTATCTTTTTAAGATGGAAAAATAGAAATTTAAAATTAGCTGAAGTTGTAAGTTGGTATGGTAACAATTCAAGCAGAAAAAACATTAAGGTTTATGATTTAAATAAAATGCCTGTTACCCATATTTCACAACCAGTTCAAGCTAGTGATGCCTTGCCATCGGATTCTGAAGCAGAAAATTACATGGCAGATGCTTCTAAACAAGAATTAATTAAACGTGGAAGTACGCCTTTTCCGATTAAAATTGGTTATAGAAAAACCAGAGAAGAAGAGCGATGGTATCAATCAACAAGAGAAGAGGGGAGAAGATTGCGAAAAATGAATATAAATGAACGAATTGTCTCATTACAAGAAGACTTCCGATATGAAGATGCATTAAAGTATTCTGCAATTATGGTTGGAATTGATCCAAAGAAAAATCCTGCAAAATATAAGTTATTTGTAGCAATGAATGATGCAGTATTGAGGGTTGAATCCAATTATAATCCTTATAATCACAATCATAGAGGTGGAAAAATTGCACTTTCAACAGCTGCAGGAGAATACCAACTTTTAAATTCAGTTTGGCATGGTGCAAGAAAATATCAATCTCCTAAATATAAAAGACAATTCGCACGGATTGGATTAAATCATGATATGTACAGTGGTGTTAACATGACTGCTCCAAGGCCAGAGCTCGCTACACCATATCAAAGAACGATAGTTCACAATATGTTTATGTTTAGATATACCAAGTTACTGAGAAGCTTAATTGCCATTCCAGATATCTTTGAAAAGATTCAGAGGACTTCAGGTAGAGTTAGGCGCTCTTATATCAGAATTATTTATTTAGTTTGGAGAAATGGTCCGGGTGGTGCAGGTGCATTTCATAGAAACATGAGAAAATATGAACGCACAGGAGATGAAAAATATCTAATGCCAGAAACAGCCCAACAAACTGAAGATTATTATCAAAATAATCTTACGCAAAGAGACTGGCAAAAAGGGAAACGATCAAAATCAGATTACAGAAGTGTAATGCGAGTTACAAAAATATTCGCAAACAGATTTGAGAAAAACTTAAGACAGCTTGGATAATTACCTCACAATCAACTGGTCTCTTCGTATTCCAACCCCGATGTACTTCATAGGGCAGCCAACGAGCTCTTCTAATTTTAGTACGTATTTTTGAGCATTTTCAGGCAAATCTTCAAATGTTTTTGCTGTAGATGTGTCTTTGATCCATCCATCCATTTCAATGTATTCAACTTCGAGATCTTTATATTGATCGATTGTTGATGGCATTGAATCTAATGGTTTTCCTTTATATTTATATCCTGTTGCAATTTTAATGTGTGGCAATTCATCAAGAACATCAAGTTTTGTAAGATTAAGTGCTGTGTGGCCATTGATTCTAACTGCATATCGTCCAACAACTGCATCAAACCATCCGCATCTTCGTGGGCGTCCAGTGGTTGAACCGTATTCTCCGCCTTTTTCTCTGATTTTTTCGCCTAATTCATCATGAAGTTCAGTAGGGAACACACCTTCACCAACTCTTGTTGTGTATGCCTTCATAATTCCGATTACATCAGTGATTTTGTTTAGTCCGATTCCGGTTCCGGTATGAAGTCCGCCTCCTGTAGGATTTGAAGATGTTACAAATGGATATGTTCCATGATCGATATCTAAATGTGCTCCGTTTGCGCCTTCAACCAATACTTTTTTACCTTCATCGATTGCATTGTTTATATATAACGCAGTATCTGCGATAAATGGTCTTAAGAAGCCAAGCATTTTTCTTAAATCTTCGATTTCTTTTTCAATATCATGCTTAAGATCAGGATACATTCTTTGAAGTCCCGTGAAAGTCGCACGAACATGTTCTGCAAATTTATCAAAATCAAGCATTTCACCAATTCTTACGCCTCTTCGTGCAATTTTGTCCTGGTAAGCAGGGCCGATTCCTCTTAAAGTTGTACCAACTTTTTTATCTCCTTTTCTTTCTTCTTCGAGTCCATCAATTTTTTTATGATAATCAAAAACAATATGCGCACGATCAGAAATAAACATCTTTCCGGTTAGATCGATTCCATGTTCTTTCAATGTATCCATTTCTTCAATTAATGTACCTAAATGAATAACAAGGCCATTACCTAATATAATTTCTTTTCCTTCGTGAAAACATCCAGACGGAACCAAATGAAAAATAAACTTAGTTGATTCTTCAGGATTATCTTTTTTAGGAACATAAATAGTATGACCTGCATTAGCGCCTCCGGCAGCTCTAATAATTATATCTACTTGTTCAGCTAAAATATCTACAAGCTTACCTTTACCTTCATCACCCCATTGGGTACCGAGAACAGCAGAAACCTGAGCTTGTGTAAATTGTGTATCATTCATTTTTTAAAAGTTAAAATCACTCGCAGTATATATAAAGAATACAAATTTTAAAATATGTTATAACTTGACGGAGCAAGCAAATGTATTTATTGTGTGCGCTTTTTGCATGGTTATGGTGGTCGCATCAATAGCAACTTCATGAAAATTGCATTTTATATTGCCTGAATTTTTGGTCGATTGTTGAGTTGGATTGATGCGCGAGCTCGTGGTGGTTAGTGCATAGCGGCTGCAAATCATCATGTGATTTATATTTGGCCCATGATTTTTTATGATGGATTTCTGTTGCCGGCCTGTTGCATCCCTCGGCTGAGCACTTGCCGTTGGTTTTCTTTAAGGCTTCGCGTCGTTTTTGAGCAGGGATAGGCCGTGATTTCGACGGTCGGGTTTTGCGAGGCCTCACTTTTTTCTCTTTTGGCACCATTGCAAGGAGTTTTTTCATGACATCATTAAATGTTTCGCCTTTTTCTTTTAATTTTCGTAATTCCAATTCAACCTCTGGTTCAACCTGAAAACTCAGGGTTTTAAAATCCCTCCCGGGAGGGATTTCCATTTTTGATGCTTTTTGTTCACGTGCATATAATTCTAAAGCTGGCTTGCTCATTGTTTGCACCTTTTTCGCCAACTCTTTTTGATTTTCTTTTGTTGCCATTGTTGCGATCACTCTAATTTTATTAACTCCAACTTCCGGCAATATTTCTTTAAGAGCAGGCTTATCTTCAATATGTTTTTGAATCTGAAAAACACATTCAACAGTTCGTCTTTTAACTCCTCCGACTTTTGCGGCATATTCGTAAATTGATTGAAATTTATGTTTTTTATGCAGTCCGCGTTTAGCAATATCAGGAAGTAAAGCAACAAATTTTTTAGTCCATGCCCTGGCATTTTTTCCATATGATAATCCAAGATCCCATAGTTTTTTATCATCCATCTTTAATTGGTTAAGGACCTTAAATTATATCAAATTTTACAACAAAAAACCATTGACTATTGGCTAACACATGCCAGAATCTACATATTGTGACATGGTCTAAAAAATAGTCAATCAAAACTTGCAAAAACGCCATGAAACACTCTCGAATAACCGAAATTTTATCGAACCACGCATTCGCTCAACTCAAGCCAAATCAACCTCTAATCGCAAAATTTCAAATTCCAGTCAAGTCGTGTTTTAATTGAATGAAAGTGTTGATCAGATTAGTTAATTCGTATAGCATATAAATACAACAATTAACTTTCATAGTCATGCTTTCAGTCGAAGAAATAACTCAGCAACTCCCTAATTGTCTCGAAGGAGTGCATTTTGAAAATCTTGGTGAAGAATATATCGGGAAAGTACGTGATAACTATACTCAAGGTGATCGTAGAATAATCGTGATTTCTGATCGTCTTTCTGCTTTTGATAAGGTGATTGCAAATATTCCATTTAAAGGCCAGGTTCTAAATCAAATGGCTACATTTTGGTTTGATAAAACTGAAGATATAGTTGGTAATCACATGGTTGAGGTTCCGGATCCTAATGCAATCGTTGTTAAACAATGTTCTGCAATGCCGGTTGAAATGGTTGTTCGTGGCTATATAACTGGCGTGACAACAACTTCTGCCTGGTACAATTATCATGAAAAAGGAGTTCGGAATTTCTGCGGAAATGAATTGCCAGAAGGACTACAAAAGAATCAAAAATTCGATAAGCCAATTTTAACGCCTTCAACTAAAGCTGCGCATGGAGACCACGATGTTTCAGCTTCAAAAGAAGAAATTTTAGCAGAAGGAAAAATTACAGAAGAAGAATTTGATTATATGGCAGACGTAAGTATGCGGCTTTTTGAAAGGGGAGTGGAGATCGCTGCAAAACAAGGAATTATTCTTGTTGATACAAAATATGAATTTGGAAAAACTCCAGATGGAAAAATAATTTTAATTGATGAAATCCACACACCAGATTCTTCAAGATTCTGGTTTGCAAATGAATATGATCAACGTTTTGCTGCAGGAGAAGAACAAAAGAAAATCGATAAAGAGTATGTTAGAGAGTTTTTGGCAGGTAAAGGCTTTATTGGTGAAGGTGAAGTACCTGAGATTCCTGATGAAGTTAGAGTTGAAGCTGCGCGTCGATATATTGAAGCATACGAATTAATTACCGGTAAAACATTTGATGGTGAAGTTGGTCTGGTTCTTCCTCGATTAGAAGAAAACCTTAAAAAATATCAATCGTAACCTAAAAATAATATGTTAGTACAATTTTTATTAGGATCAGAATCAGATAAAGATTTTGCATCGAAAATTACAAAAATTCTTGATGAATGGAGCATCCAACATGATTTAAAAGTTGCATCAGCTCATAAAGTGCCTGAAAAAGTTTTAGATATCGTTACAAATCTAAATGCGAGTACTGAGCCACTTGTTTATATAACAATTGCTGGTCGTTCAAATGGATTGTCAGGTGTTACTGCTGCAAATTCTGTTCATCCTGTTATTGCTTGTCCTCCTTTTGGAGACAAAGATGACATGATGGTAAATGTTAACTCTTCTTTGATGATGCCTTCAGATACTCCTGTTTTAACTGTTGTAGATCCGCAAAACGCAGCTATGGCTGCAATTAGAATTTTGGCTTTGCAAGACGTATCATTAGCTGAAAAAGTCAAAGAACACATCAAATCTATAAAATCTAAATTTTAATATTATGTTTGACCCACTTTACGCACTTTCACCGTTAGACGGTAGATATTCATCAAAAATTGATGAGCTTCGCGGATATTTTAGCGAAGCAGCACTTCAACGATACAGAATTATTGTTGAAATTGAATGGTTTATTTATATTTGTAATAAGCTTAAACTTCAGGGAACTAAGGAGTTAACAAAATCTCAAGTTACTGATTTGCGTGAAGTTTATAATTCATTTGATCTTGTTGCTGCTCAAAGAATTAAAGATATAGAAAAAACTACAAATCATGATGTAAAAGCTGTTGAATATTATATAAAGGAAACAATGAAGGGGAGTGGTCTGGAAAAATATTTCGAATTTATTCATTTTGCTTGTACTTCTGAAGATATTAATAACACTGCGTATGCTTTAATGCTTCAAAGTGCTGTTGATAATGAAATTGTGCCAATGCTAACAGGTGTTGTTGCAAAAATGACTGAACAAGCCAATCAATATAAGGATGCTGCAATGCTTTCACGAACTCATGGTCAGCCTGCAAGTCCAACAACTATGGGAAAGGAATTTATAAATGTAGTTGATCGTTTAAATCATCAAATTGCATCAGTGATGATGGTTCGAATTAGAGCTAAATTTAATGGAGCAGTTGGTAATTATAATGCTCACTTAGTGGCTTATCCTAAGGTAGACTGGGCTGGAGCAAATAAGAAATTCATTGAAGGTTTAGGCCTTGAATTTGTTAATTATTCTACTCAAATTGAATGTCATGATTATATGGCTGAGGTATTTGATGCAATGAAGAGAATTAATAATATTTTAATTGATTTTAATCGGGATGTTTGGACTTATATTTCACTTGGATTTTTTAAGCAAAAGACTGTGAAAGGTGAAATTGGTTCATCTGCAATGCCGCACAAAGTGAATCCTATTGATTTTGAAAATTCTGAGGGAAATTTGGGGATGGCAAATGCAATGTTTGAACACTTTTCAGCAAAATTACCAATTGCCCGAATGCAAAGAGATCTAACTGATTCAACTGTTTTGCGAAATGTCGGAGTTGCCTTCGGATACTCGATGATTGCTTACAGAAGCACAATTAAAGGTCTTGGAAAATTAAAAATCGAATTAAAAGCATTAAAAACTGATCTTAATAATTCGTGGGAAGTTCTTGCGGAGCCAATTCAAACAGTGATGCGAAGATATAAAATGGAAAATCCATACGAAAAGCTTAAAGAGTTAACACGTGGAAAAACTATCAACAAAAGCACGATTTCGAAGTTTTTAACTAAATCAGGATTACCAAAGCGTGAAATAGCGAGATTGAAAAAGCTAACTCCTGAAAAATATGTAGGGTTGGCTGTAGAATTGGTTGAGAAGTATAAGTAAACTTAAATATTTGATTCTTTAAGGACTTCAAAATAAGTTTTTGCCATGGCGTTATTTACTGGTCCTTGCTTAACTGCTTCAATTTCTTCATCAGTCGCACCATTTACAACCACATCTGTTTTAGCCATACTGTCGCACATAAATAGTATTCCAACCTCCACCTTAAAATCAGGGAATTGGTTAGCTATTTCTTTACAGGCCTCTTTACATTTATCTGTTTTTGCAAATGCAAGCGTGTAACCTTCTTCTGATTGTTTTGCTACTTTTCTTATCTTTCCTAATTCATAATGTAATCTAGTACACTCTGCAATATACTTTATTTGATCTTCAGTTAATCCATAATCATGAGCAAGTAAATTATGAACATAATCATCATTTAAAATATAATCAGCTGCTTTTGCTTCGTGACCTGTATGAGTTGGCAGATTTGTTTCTGTTCCATCTTTAACTTTAAATAAACGATCAAATTTTCCTAAATCATGAAGGATTGCTGCAATTTTAAAAAGCTCATCCTTGCTTCTTCCATCAATTTGCTCGGTAAGAACTTTATCAGCCATATCTTTAACATCCTATTCCTTCATTAAGTCCTGAGCTTTTGTTTTATAAACCTTACTGAATTGTTTTGTATGACCAATTATACCAAATTGATGCCAATCCGGTGCGTGTTCAATAGGATCATCCGGATTTTCATGAAAATTTTTATTTCGTGGATCCTCAGTATTGATAATTCTTTTAGCTATATCAGGTAATTGAGTGAATAGTTCATCTTCAATTATCTCTATGCTTTCTGTATTGTCGCCATGTTCTACAGACATAATATTTTGTTAATATACCACATTCGTAATTATAACATAAATATGAGTTTGTTGCAAGCGCGACCTGCTACTCCGTGGCGTCCCTTGACTTTTTTCGCATTCATGCTATAATAGAACTAAATTAAACTAACTCAATTTAATATGTCAGCAGAAAAACCACAACAAAAACCAGAATGGATCGATGAAATTCCAGTTCCTTATAATGATAAAATTGTATCTTGGGGTCAAGTAAACTATTCTAATTTATTTGAGGATAAAATACCAGGAGATTCTTATTATGCTATTGTAAAGAGGCCTGAAAGAGAAGGGGATGGAGATACAATGCTTTATATTGATGGAAATATTGTCTTACGAGTAGATCAACATCGTCAAGATAAAGTAGATAGAGCACTAGTTGCTATACGCCAAACTAAAAAAGTACCAAAGGATAAACAAGAGCTAGAAGCAATAATTCATGAAGCTCAGACAAATACAGCCGAGCAAAATGAGACCAAAAGACAAAAAGCAGCTATAGATGAAGTCTTTGGAGATTTGCAAGGTGCTGAAAGATCAAAACTTCATGAAGTATTAAAGAGCGTTGGAAGAGAAGATTTACTTAATGGATAGCAATCTTTAAATTGTTTGACATCCCTAATTATACTTGCTTTTTTCGTTAAATATGTTACATTTTAACTGTACGAAAAGTACGGCAAATGCGTAAGTTAATAAGAAGGCAATCAACCTTCAAGGCCAATCGGTCGCGCAGAGGAAAGAACGGCTTCCAATAGCTAAGAAAGTCAAGTAGAATCCTTCGGTGAGAGAACATCGTTAACACATCAATTAAGTGCCTTTATAGGAATCGAGGTGGTACCGCGGACTAGTTGGAGTTCGTCCTTGAAACTAAGAGGTCTTTTTTTTGCTTAAATATGCGATGAACGAAGTGAATCGGATAGTTAAGTACGGCGAAGCGAAGCGGAGTGTCCTAAGTATATTAATTAAAATATCAATAAAACTTACACATATGAACAATAAAAAATCATTCAAAGATGTTAATGCTAAGCAATCTTTTCCGGAGATGGAGCAGAAAATGCTTAAATTTTGGGAAAAGGAAAGCATTTTTGAAGAATCTGTTGCTCGTCGAAAACAAGAAAAAAAGTTTGTTTTCTTTGATGGACCTCCATTTGCAAATGGACTTCCTCATTATGGACACATCTTAGCAAATGCTTTAAAAGATGCGGTTACCAGATACTGGACCATGAAAGGATATTATGTTCCACGAACTAATGGATGGGATTGTCACGGACTTCCTGTTGAATATGAAATTGAGAAAGAACTTGAAATTTCAGGTCGAAAAGATATTGAAAAATTTGGTGTAGAAAATTTTAATGAAAAATGTCGGGAAAGTGTATTTAAATATACAAATGAATGGGAAAAAATGCTCGGAAGAGTTGGAAGATGGCTTGATCATGAAGAAACTTATGCAACCCTTCAAACAAATTACATGGAATCGATTTGGTGGGTATTTAAGCAAATTTGGGATAAGGATTTGGTTTATCAGGGTCATAAATCAATGCATATTTGTCCTAGATGTGAAACTCCTTTATCGAATTTTGAGGTAACGCAAGGCTATAAAGATGTTACTGATTTATCTGTCGTTGCTAAATTTGAATTAAAGGATGAACCCGGAACTTATGTTCTGGCCTGGACAACAACTCCATGGACTCTACCTGGAAATGTTGCGCTTGCGCTTGGGCCGGATGTTAAATATGTGAAAATTCAGGCTGAAGATGATAAATATATCGTTGCTAAGGATTTAGTTGAAAAAGTAATGGGCGACAGAGAATACAAGGAATTAGATGCTGTCGATCCTAAATCACTTGAAGGCAAAGAATACAAACCACTTTTTCCTTTTTACGAAGGCAAATTAGAGAAAAAAGCATATGTCCTTTTGCTTGCTGATTTTGTTTCAACTGAAGATGGTACTGGAGTTGTTCATATTGCTCCTGCGTTTGGTGAAGACGATCTTGCTATTGGTCAGGAGCACGGATTGGAAGTATTACAGCATGTTGGTGGTGATGGAACTTTTAATGAAGAAGTAAAACCATGGGCAGGTAAGTTTGTAAAAACTCAGGATCAAAATATTGCTAAATGGTTAGAAGAAAATGGAGGATTGTTTAGTAAGGAAAATTATCGCCATTCATATCCGCATTGTTGGCGTTGTGATACTCCGCTTTTAAATTATACAACTAAGGCATGGTTTATCCGCGTGACTGATATTAAAGATCGTTTACTTGCAAATAATAAAAAAATTCATTGGCAACCTGAACATATTAAAGATGGAAGATTTGGGAAATGGCTTGAGGGAGCGCGCGATTGGAATATCTCAAGAAGTCGATTTTGGGGATGTCCGATTCCTATTTGGGAATGTGAATGTGGAGAATACAAGGCGATCGGTTCTGTTGAAGAATTAAAAGAACATTCGATCAACCACAAGCAACCGGAACGACATGGCGAACTTGATCTTCATATCCCTTATATTGATGACATTAAATTTAAATGTGATAAGTGTGATAAAGAAATGACAAGAATTCCTGAAGTTCTGGACTGTTGGTTTGAATCAGGATCAATGCCATATGCTCAGTTGCATTATCCTTTTGAAAATAAAGAACTATTTGAAGAAAACTTTCCGGCACAGTTTATTGCTGAAGGATTAGACCAGACTCGAGGATGGTTTTATACGTTGCATGTTTTATCAACGATTTTATTTGATAAACCAGCATTCGAAAATGTTATCGTTAATGGAATTTTGTTGGCTGATGATGGTGAAAAGTTATCTAAACGTAAAAAGAACTTTCCTGACCCTAATATGCTTTTTGATACCAGAGGGGTTGATGCAATGAGATTCTTTTTATATTCATCGACTGCACCTTTGGCTGAGGATGTTCGATTTTCAGAAAAACATGTTGATGAACTTATTAAAAAATTCTTATTAACTTTATGGAATTCATATAGCTTTTTTGTGACTTATGCGAATATTGATGAGTTTGATCCGAATTCAATTAAGCCTGATTTTAAGCCAAAAAACAAGTTAGATCAATGGCTTTTGTCTGAGCTGAATCAGCTTATTAAAGAAATAACTGAAGAATTAGATGATTATAATTTAACTAAAGGAACGCGTCCGATGATGGATTTTGTAGATAATCTTTCTAACTGGTATGTGCGACGTTCACGAAGGCGTTTTTGGAAATCTGAAAGTGATATCGATAAAACAGAGGCTTATAAAACTTTATATATAGTTTTAACTGAATTTGCGAAGATTATTGCGCCGTTTATGCCATTTGTTGCTGATGAAATTTATCGTAATCTAACTGCAAATTTGAAAGATAATGAAAGTTCAGTTCATTTATGTGATTGGCCAAAACCGAATGAAAATTTGATAAATGAAGAGCTAAATACTGAAATGTCAGTTATTCGTCGAATTGTGAATCTGGGTCACGGAGTTCGTGCAAAAGCGCAAATTAAAGTTAGGCAACCTTTGGGTAAAGTTCAGGTTGGACTTCCTGATAGTGTTGATAGTTCTATTGTTGAGGCGCAAAAAGATGTAATTTTAGAGGAATTAAACTGTAAAGAACTTGAAGTTTTAACTGAAGTTGGAGATGTTGTTCAAAAAGTTGTAAAACCAGATGCCCGAAAACTTGGTCCAAAATTTGGGAAAGATGTTCAGCAGATAATTCAGCAGGTTAAAGCAGGTGATTACGAGGAATTGGATAATGGCGGAATCAAAATTGGCAAATTTGAATTAGAACCAGCTGAATTTGAAATCGGATTTGAAGGGAAAGAAGGATTCGATGTTCAGGGTGAAGCCGGATTTGTAGTAATCCTGGATACAAATATAAGTGACGAGCTTCGCAATGAAGGTTATGCACGTGAAGTAGTTAGATTTGTTCAGGAGATGCGCAAAAAAGCCGATTACGAAGTTTATGAACGCATTTATTTACAAGTTAAAGCTTCTGGTGATATTGAAGAAGCAGTTACTCAATTTGCTGACTATATTAAACGCGAAACTTTATCAATCGAATTACAACAAGGTAGCGAATTCACTTGGGATAAAGAAGAGGAAGTCGAGATTAATGGAGAGAAAGTTGTGATTGGGGTTCGTAGAGAGAACTAAACCCACTTTGCCTGGAATGGCAAATCTCTTGCTTTCACGCACCTATTTACGTATAATTTTTGTCGACCAATAAACCATCATAATTTAAAAAAATATGTTAAAACGAGCTTTAATTGGAATTTTACTCAATGCTGCAGGACTATTTTTGATTGTTGAGTTTTTAAGTGAAGTAACTGCAAGTCAGGGTATTAAAGTTTATCTTATTGGAGGGATTATCTTAGGGATTTTAAATACTTTTGTTAAGCCAATAATGAAGATTTTGTCATTACCATTTGTATTAATTACAGCTGGTTTGTTTTTAATCGTTATTAATGCGTTTATTCTTTATTTAACTCAATGGTTTATAAATGTTATGGATTTTCAGGGTTCATTCCTTGCCTTTGAGGGACTTGGAGCATATTTAATCGCTGGAATCATACTTGGTGTAATCAATTGGGCAACTAATATATTTTTAAAACATTAAAACATGCAGGAATTTGTAAAAATATTTCAAATTATCGTATCAGTATTACTGATTCTATCTATATTATCTCAACAAAGAAGTTCTGGTTTATCTGCGACCTTTGGGGGAACAGGTGGATTTAGTGTAAGTAAAAGAGGTGCAGAAAAGATTTTATATAGATTTACGATTGTTTTGGCTATTTTGTTTGTATTTGGCTCTGTTCTTTATTTATTTGTGTAATAACTTATGAAGAAGCCCTTAGGTTTTCTTCGAATAATTAAGTCTTATTCGAAGTCAGAAAAAATAATTAGTCTTTTTCTTATTGTTATAGTTCTTTTATTCGGAGCAAAATTTTTTGTAGATAGTTATTCTTCAAGAGTGGCGCAAGGTAAAGCAGGAGTTTATACCGAAGGTTTTCAGAATGGAATCTTTAGAATTAATCCGGTTTATTCAGATCTAAATGAAGCAGATCGCGATGTTAGTAAGCTGGTTTTTAGAGGGCTGACTAAATATAATGTTGAAAAAATGGCAATTGTAGGGGATATGGCAGATATAACAATAAGTGAAGATAAATTAACATATACATTTGAGATCCATGATAATATTAAATTTCATGATGGTGAAGTTTTGGATGCTGATGATATAATTTTCACCTTTAAAACAATAATTC
>JAUVDZ010000084.1 GCA_030595015.1 Candidatus Peregrinibacteria bacterium
GGAGCTGCTTCAGGAGCAGGAGCTGCCTCAGGAGCTGGAGCTGCTTCAGGAGCTGGAGCCTCAGCCGGAGCTGCTGCTTCTTCTGCCATAGGCAAACCACAATGTTCTCCACCTTCTTCTGAAGTGAATCCGCATGATTGACATTTAAACATTCGTTCTAGGTTAAGAATATATTCAACAAAAATTATACATTATGATACAAGATTGGTAAAATAAAACAGATGGACAATCAAATATATATTAAAAAATGTATCGAATTAGCAGCCAAAGGCAAAGGATTCACGAGTCCAAATCCTTTAGTAGGTTGTGTGATTGTAAAAAACGACAAAGTGATTGCAGAAGGATATCATCATAAATTTGGTGATAAACATGCAGAAATCGATGCTTTTGATAAGTTGAAAAAGAAAGAAGCACAAGGTGCAACCTTATTTGTTAACTTAGAACCATGTTCTTTTAAAGGTAAAACTCCTGCTTGTACTGATAGAATTATTAAAGAAGGGATTTCAAAAGTAGTTTTTGGGTCACACGATCCGAATCCTAAAGTTGATGGAGCTAAAATTTTACGTAATGCAGGCATTGAAGTTATTGAAAATGTTCTGCCAACAGTTTGTAATCGATTAAATCAATTTTTCTTTAAATGGATAGCAACCGGTTTACCATATGTGACTATAAAAATTGCTCAAACTTCTGATCATTTTGTTGCGTACCCGGATGGCTCTCCTACGAACATTACTAATAAAAAAAGTCGTACTCACGTACACAATATGCGCAGATGGTATGATGCCGTACTAGTCGGAAAAGGTACTGTAGCAAACGATAATCCGGCATTGACTGTTCGCCACGTAGCCGGCCGACAACCGGTTAGGTTAGTTTTGGATAGCCACGGCGAATTGATAAGCTCATCAAACAAAATTCTTACAGATGAATACTCAAATAAGACTATTTGGATAGTCGGAGAAAAAACAAAATTCAAAAATTCAAAAAATTTGAAAATTATTAGATGCAAAACTAGTGATAATCGCATAAATCTCAAAGACCTCCTTAAAAAATTAGCTAAAAAAAATATTTCATCGTTGTTTGTTGAAGGAGGTCCGCAAATCTGGCAATCATTTTTAGATCAGGGTCTTGTTGATCAAATTCAAATATTTACAGCTAAGAAAAAATTCAAAAAAGGTGTGCCAGTGCTTCCGAAATCAAACATAAAAGATTTTCAAAATCACTCCGTCGTACGTGATTTAGTACGAAACTTCGGCTCTGATGAATTTGAAAAAATTTATCTCAACCTATATTAAGGTAAAAGTTTAACTGTATTCCACCAATTTTCAATATATTCAGGTCTGCGATTTTGATATTTCAGGTAATACGCATGCTCCCAAACATCTAAAGTTAAAATCGGAGTATGACCTTTTGACAAAGGCGAATCCTGATTTGACAAATTGTAAATTTCAAGACCTCCGTCAGCATTTTTAACAAGCCAGGTCCAGCCTGAGCCAAACAAAGTTGAAGCCAGCACATTGAATTCTTTTTTAAAATCTTCAACTGAACCCCATTGCTCTTTAATTTCTGCAACAAGTGCATCGTCAATTTGTTTTTCCGGACCCATAATTGTCCAAAAAAGATTGTGATTTACATAACCTCCTCCAAAATTAATAAATTTTTGTTTATCATCTGGCGACATTTCTAAAGAATCAATTTTTGCCAAAAGATCTTCAGGGTTTTGATCAACCAGATCAGGATATTTTTCAAGAACTTCATTCATTTTTGAAGCATATGCTTCGTGATGTTTTGTGTAGTGAATCTCAACAGTTTTCGCATCCATGTGCGGCTCCAAGGCATCAAAACTATATGGGAGTTCAATCTTTAGGTGTGTCATAATATTTTAGGTTAAACAAGTAAATGAGAATTCTGCTTAAGCCACTTTTGTGATTCTTTATATTGAGGATGCATTATTTTAACAAACCTCCAAAAAGAAGCCTGGTGATCTTTATGAATTGTGTGAGCTAATTCATGAACTACAAGATAATCCTGGACATCAGGAGGGGTAAATAAAAGCTTCCAGTTAAAATTAAGTCCATTGTTATGATTACATGATCCCCAACGGGTTTTTGCTGAAGACATGCGGATTCTTGAATACTCAAGACCATGCTTTTCTGCAAAATAATCAGCACGCTCAGTTAAAAGTGTTCGCGCACGCTCACGATATTCTTTTATTTTATTTGGATCAAGAAGGGCATTAAATTCTCTGGCCTTTTTTTCCCGATCTTTAACTTTTTTAATACCTTTTTTAAGCCACGATTCTTTTGATCTAATAAATTTTTCAATTCGAGATTTCGTAAGAAACGATGGAGCTCTAACCAAAACAACCCCGCCATCCTCAATGGATAACGAGATTGTTTTTCTAAATGATTTTTTAACAATTATTTCTACCACTATTCAAATAGCCAGTTATCATATTCAACACCAGGTCCACATTTTTCAGCTGCATAATATTCAAGTTTTGCATCTCCTACAGAATCATAAAAATACTTACCAATTATATCCTCAGTTTCTGCCTGATCAAATCCATACATTTCAAATACCTGATATAAAACTTCGTTTTTTTGTTCATCTGTATAATTTTCCATCTCAGGATTTGCAACTTGCACGCAACCAATCTCGGCCATTCCCTGGCCATAACTATCTCTTTCAACTATCCAGATTGTTATCCTCCAAAACATCTCTACAACTTCTTTTCGAGTCATGTTATCACCAGGATAATAATAAACTCTACTCTGAGAATCCTGAGTAACGTGTTGACCATCAACTAATTCTTTTACAATAGCCATTCGAGCATAACCTTCGTACCATTGCCCTAAAACAATATCAACTGGCAAATCAACTGCTAAATCAGCATCAGTTGGATCAGGCCACTCATCATCAGGAATTGCAATATTCATAATCATTTTCAAAGCTTCAACACGATTAACCGGATTTGTAGGTCGATAAGTGTCGTCATCATAACCTTCTACCCATCCCTGCTCTTGCGCAAAACACACATATGGAGCAAACCACTCCTGATTAATGTCATTAAAACAGTTGTGATATAACTGTGGATCAGGTGACCCTTCTAAATACGCATGAACCAAAATCTTAATTAATTCAGCACGGTTAATTGGACGGTCAGGTCCAAAAGTACCATCTTCGTATCCTTCAATAATTCCAAATTGAACAGCACTATTAATCGCTCGTAAATTTAGGTGACCAACCGAAATGTCAGTAAATGTAGATGGATCATCAAGCATATTGTCTTCTGCATAGCCATCTACGTAGCTAGCGCTTGCTGTTGCTGCGAAACTCATAATTAAAATGATTGCAGCTGATAAAAATTTTTTCATATAGGTTTAAGTTAATTAATTGTTGCATCACTGTTAGCTTTTGCACGTTCAAGTAATTTTTCTTGAGCAGCAGAAACATCATCAATGTTTTCTCCCCAAGCTGTTAATGCTGAAGATTGAAGTGCGCGTCCGTAGCTAAAGCTTAAAGGCCAAGGAAGATCACCGGCTTCTGACATTTTGTTCATCTCGTTTAAGTGGTCAGTTGCTTCTTCGTTGCTTTGCCCGCCTGATAAAAATACAACTCCTGCGCAGTCAGCTGGCACGTTTTCTTTAAGACATTTTACTGTTTGCTCAGCTACTGTTTTTACATCTGCACGATCTTGCGCGTCCTTTCCACTAAGGACCATACTTGCTTTTAATACACATCCTGGCAAATAAACTCCCTGTTCTTCTAATTCTTCAAATAATTCTTCTAAAGTTTCTGAAGTAATTTTGTAGCAACGTTCGATTGAATGATCTCCATCCATTAAAACTTCTGGTTCAACAATTGGCACAAGCCCTGCTTCCTGGCATAATGCTGCGTATCTTGCTAACGCGTGTGCGTTTGCGTCGATGCAGGCTTCTGTTGGCAATGTGTCGCCTTTAATTGTGATAACTGCTCTCCATTTTGCAAAACCACATCCTAATTCTGCGTATTCTTTAAGGCGATCTCTTAATCCGTCGAGGCCTTCTGTGATTTTTTCACCTTCGTGAAGTGCGAGTTCTTTTGCTCCTGTGTCTACTTTGATTCCCGGAATAATTCCTTTATCTGCAAGTGTTTTTCCGATTCCCTGTCTTAATGTTTCATCAAAAAGGATAGCTCCGCTGACATAATTTTCAAGACCTTCTGCAGTTGCCAACATTTCTCTGTATTTTTTTCGGTTTTCTTCTGTGCTTTCAACTCCTATAGTTTCAAAACGTTTTGTGCAAGTTCCGGTGCTTTCGTCCATTGCCAAAATTCCCTTAGGCTTAGCCACCATTTGGTCGGCCGTTGCTTTGAGTTTATCTTTGTCCATTGTTTATTTAAGGTTAATTATTTATGATAGCAGTGATAGTTTAGTTTAATCTCAAAATTTTCTCAAATCAATATGTTTTTTCATGACATTTCACCAATATTGTTAGATATCGGACCGCTCTCATTGAGATGGTATGGCTTGATGTTTGTTTTTGGTTTGATTTTGGCCTTTTTAATGATGGTTTGGATATTCAAAAGAGAAAAATTGTCGTTAATTGAATTAGAAAGCGTAGTGATTTATTTGTTTGTAGGATTGGTTGTAGGAGCGCGGCTTGGTCATATTGTTTTTTATGATATTGGATATTATTTGAGTAATCCAATCGAAATTTTTGCCATCTGGAAGGGCGGGTTAGCCAGTCACGGAGCAGCAATCGGGCTATTTATTGCTTATACACTTTGGGTTTGGATACACAAAAAAAAGTACAGTTTATATGTAGATTTAATGATAATTGCATTCCCGATAACTTCAGGATTTGTGAGATTAGGTAACTTTTTTAACAGCGAAATCGTAGGACGAGCAACTGACGGTTCATGGGGAGTCGTTTTTCAACAATTAGGAGAAGATTTCCCGCGACATCCATCACAATTGTATGAATCGGGATTGAGCTTTGCGATATTTGGAGTTTTGCTTGCGGTTTATTTAAAGTGGTTCAAAAAGCTGCCACCTTTATTCATGTTATTCCTTTATGTCTTCTTGTATTTTATCACTCGATTTGGAGTTGAATTCTGGAAAGAAAGACATGTAATCTCATACGATGTGCCTTTATCAATGGGCCAATGGCTTAGTATTGTACCAGTGGTTATTGCTTTGGGGTATTTTGGATGGGTGATGCTAAAGAAAAAGGAGTAGGCTAAGCGCCATCACTGCCATGCCGCCCATCAATCCATAAATTGCCAGATGATGTTCGCCGTATTCACGGGCTGCGGGCAATAATTCATCGAGGGAAATAAAAATCATAATACCTGCAACTGCTGCCAAAACTACACCTAAAACAGTAGGACTTAAAAACTGGAAAAGAATAAAG
>JAUVDZ010000063.1 GCA_030595015.1 Candidatus Peregrinibacteria bacterium
ACGGTTGGTTTATATGAAGGAAGCAGGAATACCTCCTGCCCCTTTTTTGCTTTGAAGGTTTTGGTTTCTTCTTTAATCATTTTATCTTCGATGTAAGAAATAGTGATACTAATGTCGACATCTCTATTAAATACAAGATGATGAGTTGTTCCATAATATCCAGGATTGTCTGGATCTTCCCCATAATCTGCAACTACGTCGTAACAGTCGGTGTGATCTTCATAAACTTTTCCAGTTTTTGGATCAGTGAACGCAGATAATTCCGGTTTTTCAAATAAGTGACTTACAAAGTGATTGAATGGATCGTTGTTATAAGCAGGCATAATTCGTTCAGCATCAACTTGTATTTCTTCAGGTGTAGCATTTGGATGGTCTAATGTGCCTGTTTGAAAACTGAAAGTTATGTAAGTTGCATCAATATTAGATTCATCAACTATGCCACCTTTAACCTCCGTTTCATGTTGTCTTTTATTGAAAGGAGTAGCAGTGCCTGCTAAATTTTCTGCATATTCTTTTTTAATTGTAATCCCAGGGAATTTATTACATATTTCATCTCCTAAGTGAGAAATTAAGGTTGGTTTTTCTTTTGTAGAATGGAATCTTCTACCATCTAAACTTTGAAAAGTAGCAGATCTTGGCTTTATGTCTAAAGGTAGTTCTAAGCCATTATCAAGCCAATCTAAGAGCTCAGCATCAGTTTTTTTGAATCCAAAATATCTTGCTAAAGCATATTTTAAAATACTTTCAACTGGTTTGCCGTCATGCCTTTTTAATGTATCTGATATAAATGAAAAGAATGCTTTTTCAATCTTTAAAAAAGCTCGATCTTCATTGTCGGTAAACCTTTTTTCATGGAGTTCGACAAATTCCACAAACTCTTTCCATGGGTGGTCCTCTCCCAAAGTTTCAGAACGCAAACCTTTGAGTTGGTTTCTAATTCTTTTCAGGATTGCATTAAATGTTAAATGCAACATTGCTCCACTAACATCAACAAGGTCCAACTCAATACTTGCAAGCTTGTTCGGCCCAAGATTATTAAGCTTTCCTAGACGCAATTGATTAAGTAATTTTAAAATAATATCTTTGATTTTATCCCCAGTCCCAGGGCCAAGCTCAACAATTCGAAGATCTTTTGCATGTTTATGCCAAACAGTTCTAATTATTTCATTAATTGATGCAAGTATCATTTCTTTATCTAATTTTACTCCCCTGTATTCTTCGGATTCGCTTACATCTAACCAAGGTTCAATATTTCGATATAAAGTATGTGACTGCAATCTAAGTTGCTGTTTTCCCGAGCTTTCAGCATTTTTGTTTAAAGGAGCCAAAGCGGCTATTAAATCGTGTTTTTGAGCTTCGGTCCTTTCATTGTCAACACCTTTAATTATATCTTGTCTATCACCTGTTGTTTCTTTTGGAGCTTTTTTCCCATCTCTTTGATTTCTGGATCTTATGCGCTTATAAGCTTCTTCTTTTGTAACACCATGCCTTTCCATTATTTGGAAGGCTTCAAGGTCCCATTCTTCTAACATTTCCTGACGTAATCTAACAACTTCCTGACCAGTTTCCCGATCATCATCAAAATCATTTGCAGTTGAACCCCCTTCTCCCGTCACTTCTTCAATAACAGCAGGTCTGAGCTTATCATCATCTGGTTTGTCTGGGCCTTTTCTGTTCGGCATCGTAAAAATATATTTAAAAGGTTGCTATTTTAAAATAAATATAGGGTTCTTGTCAAGCGTCATTGTATGCATTTTTAATATGAACACAAGTAACTCGACTAGCTTTTTCTCTTCTTTATTTCAAACATACATTTGTGGTAAGGTAAGAACCTGCAAAATTTTAATCTTAAGGATTTTGGGTAGTCGAAAAAATCATAAAAGGACAAGAGCTGTAAAGCTTGGAGATAAGCTAATAATTGGCGATCAACAGCCAATTTTAATTCAATCTATGTGTACAACAAAAACTTATGATTGGAAGTCTACGGTTGAACAAATTCAGGAAGTAGAAGCTGAAAAATGTGATATTATGAGAGTTTCTGTTCCTGACTTAGAATCAGCAAAAGCACTTGACAATATAAAAAAACATGTTGCAATGCCTATTGTTGCTGATATTCACTTTGATTACAATTTAGCAATCAAATCTTTAGAATATGGTGCTGATAAAATCCGCATCAATCCTGGTAATCTTGGCGGAGAAGAGCGGTTTGTTGAGGTCATCAAAGCTGCTAAAAAGTTAAATAAAGCAATGAGAATCGGAATCAATTCAGGTTCAATGGAAAACGAACTTCTTGAAAAATATGGGTACCCAAGCGCAGAAGCAATGGTTGAGTCAGCAATGAATGCCATTAAAATTGCAGAAGCCCATGATTATCACGATATTGTTATCTCTTTAAAATCAACAGAAGTAGAAGACGCCATTAAGGCATATCGATTATTTTCAGAAAAATCTGACTACCCACTTCACGTAGGAATGACCGAAGCAGGCACTTTAATTCCAGGAATTGCAAAAAATGCAATCGGCATTGGAACGCTTCTACAAGATGGAATCGGAGATACTATCAGGGTTTCAATGACAGCAGATCCGGTTGAACAGGTAATTGCAGCAAAAGAAATTTTAAAAGCACTTCACTTATATGATAAAGAGCCAACCGTAATATCGTGTCCTACATGTGCACGAACAGAAATTGATGTGAAGAGCCTTGCTGAGCAAGTTCGTGAACGTACTCTTCATATAGAAAAACCTATTAAAATCACAGTCCTTGGCTGTGCAGTTAATGGCCCAGGAGAAGCAAAAGAGGCAGATTATGGAATTGCAGGAGGCAGGCAAAAAGGAGTACTTTATAGAAAAGGAAAAATATACAAAGTTCTGCCAGAAGATCAGTTGCTAGACGAACTTATACGATTAATCGAAGAAGATAATGTCTAAAAATCTTATCATCATTGGCTCTACAGGCAATATTGGAACCCAGACTCTTGAGGTTGTTCGTGCTAATTCAGATGATTTCACAATTGTTGGACTTGTTGCACATTCAAATCAAACAGCTTTAGATAGCCAGGTTGAAGAATTTAAACCCAAATATGGTGGAACTCTTTGCAATGAAGAGCTCATAAAAATGATTACCCAACTTGATGTTGATGTTGTTTTATTTGCTTGTCGCACAGCGAATCACATTGAGGCATTAAAGGTAGCGATTAAAGCAAACAAGCACATTGCAATTGCAAATAAAGAAATGATTGTAGAGCATGGAGAAGAGATCATGCCTTTGGTTAAGCAACACGATTGTATTTTTATTCCAGTTGATTCTGAACATAATGCAATTTTTCAAATCCTTCAAAATCACAAGCACGATGAAATTGAAAAAATCATACTTCCTTGTTCTGGAGGAGCTGTTTATAATTCAGATTTAAACAATGTGACACCTAAAAAAGCGCTCGATCATCCAAAGTGGAATATGGGCAAGAAAATTACAATTGATTCAGCAACTTTAATGAATAAAGCTATTGAGATTATTGAAGCGAAATATCTGTTCGATCTCGAGCCGGATCAGATTGAAGTTTTGGTTCATCCTGAATGTATTGTTCACGGAATTGTTCAGTTCAAAGACGGAAGTTCAATTGCACATATGGGATTCCCAGATATGAAAATACCTATTTCTCATGCGCTTTATTATCCCGAGGTTAAGCAAAACACTTTCCCTCGCGTAGATCTTAAAAATACAACTTTAACATTTCTTGAACCTGATACGAAAAAGTTCCCTTCAATAGATTTTGCTTACAATGCACTTAGAAAGCATGGCGACTATCCAAAAAAACTTTCACAGGCTAACAATGAAGCTGTAGATAAGTTTTTAAACGGAGAAATTAAGTTCAATGAGATATTTGAACATGTAGCGAAAAACACCTTCTAGCATTGCAAAAACGGCTGGTTTATGCTAATATATAATGATTCTTTGAATTTATTTTATGGCAACCCAAAATCCAAAAAAATCAGCAAAAAAGCCAGCAGCGCCAGAGGCTCCAAAAAAGTCAGCATTAGAACTTAAAATTGAGAAAACTGCTGCAAGGCGTGACAATGTGACTCGCAGACTTACATCCCGTTTGATATCGTCAACAAAAACAGTTGATAAGTTAGTTGTAGATGCATGTAGATTCGCTAATATTACTCCTCCAACAAAAGGAGCAACATTAGCCCCTTTTGTTTATAAGCTTCAAAAAAAAGTATGTAAATTTCAGGATGCAGATAATGCAAGAGGACGCGACGGTATGCTTGGTCCTATCACTTTTGCGGCCTTAATAAAAGCGATTCCTCAATTAAAAGTATATTCAAAAGAAGCAAGAACAGCAAAATTTAAGCAAAAAAGACGGCAAATGACTCAAAAAGCTGGTCTTCCAAAACCTCCTGAAAAACAAAAACCTCCTGCTAAAAAAGAAAGAGCCCCTGAAGCAAAGGAAGGAGCAATTACACCAGAAAAAACAGCTCTAATTGGTGACTCTTTAACTGTTCAATTCGGAAAATATTTTTATAAGGGAACACCAAAATACAAAGAAAATCTTAATAAAAATTACAAAGGCGGTCGTCGAATAGATACAATGCGGAAAAAGCTTGAAAAGAATTGTCCAATGGCTGAAGCATATGTTTTAGGCGCTGCAGCTAACAATATTGTTGGTCATAGTGTTGATAGAATTGAAGGAGAATTTAAAAAAATCTTAGCAATATTAAAAAGTAAAAATCCAAATGCTAGAATCGTCTTACTGACTCTTCACGGTGATAACACTAAATATTGGCACAGTGCTCCAAAACGCATAATAAAGAAAATGCTTGATTTAAACCGTAGGCTGAGGGTACTAGCTGACGCAAATCCAAAAATAACTTTGATTGATATCAGACATAAGATTAAACAAGCTGAAGCTGAAGGACACAGAATGCTTGCTCCTGATAAGCTACACTATAATCGAAGGGGTTCAAAAGCGGTTGCAGGCCTTATTAAAGACGAACTTCAAAATGGGCAGCATGGCATATTAACAGATTATGCATAAACAGGTATAATCGGGCCATGATTAAAACTGCTATTGGGATTATTTCCTATAACGACAAACATTATCTTGAGAAGAGTCTGCCGATTTTGAGCAGTCTGCCTCACACTAAAATCACAATTCTTGATAATGCTGAGAATGAGGAAATTCGTAAATTTATAGAGCGTGAGTACCCTGACGTGAATTTTATTCGTCATTCTGATGGTAATTTGGGATTCGGGCGCGGGCATAATTACCTCGCCCTTAAATCTGAGCCTTCTGAGTACTATTTTTGTCTTAATAGTGATATTTTATTAGATCCAAAGGGATTCGAAGCTTGTGTTAAATATCTTGATTCGCACGCTGAAACTTGCATGGTTTCATCAAAATTATACTATTGGGATTTCGAAAAAAATGAGAAAACCAACATAATTGATACTTTTGGAATTGTGGGTAATCAGGCACATCACTTTTGGGATCGTGGACAGGGCAAGGAGGACAAGGGGCAATTCGACAATGCTATTAATAATATTTTTGGAATTTCAGGAGCAGCTTTTATTATTCGACGTTCGTGTATCGATAAATTGTATGGTTCGAGTAATCAGATTTTTGATGAGAATTTCTTTATGTACAAAGAGGATATAGACCTTGCATATCGAATGCGATGGCTTGGAATGGGTATCCAATTTTTGCCAGACACTTTAGGATATCACGATAGAACTGTTAGCAAGAAAACAAAAAAATCGCTCCATGAAGCTAAAAACAGCTATCGAAATCATATCTTGATGTTGCGAAATAACTTCACAAATAAATATAAACTCGGATTTAAATATCACACGATTGTTTATGAAATAATTAAAGTAATGTATTATCTTTTTCGAAATCCAAAAATCCTTGCAGAATTTAAAAAAGCCTTTAAAATAAAGATCCATAAAAGTGAACGAAAAATTGAATCTAAAAAAATGCAAAAATATTTTCTAAGATAAATTATGAACGACCTAGCGATTGTAATCCTGCATTACAACACACCACACGATGTTACTAAAAACTTTGAAGCTCTTAAAAAAGCGTGGCTTCCTGAAAAAACTGAAATTGTTGTGGTTAATAATGGCGGACATAATGCAAACGACACAATCGATTCCAAGTCTTACGAAGGTTTTAATGTTAGATTTTTTGATATACCAAATAAAGGATTTCCTCAAGGTAACAACTTCGGTTTTGAGCATACAGATGCCAAAATTTTGGCCATGGTTAATCCAGATATTGAGATAGAACCTGACACTTTTAAAATCCTTTTGGGTTATCTTGAAAATTTTCCAAAGGTTGGCGTGATTTCTCCTCGATTAATTTACCCGGATGGAAAAACTCAAGACAATTATCGGGCTTTTCCAAAGTGGTATGACCTTATCATTAAGCGAATTCCGGTTTTGAGAAAAGCATATATTGATCGCATGCGCGACTATTTAATGTGGGAGAAAGATCCTGCAAAAAACGAGCCAGTAGATTGGACAACAGGAGCATTTCAACTGGTTACCCGAAAATGTTGGGATGAAGTTGGTCCAAATAATGAAGATTATTTTTTGTTTATGTCAGATTTAGAAATCTGTTGGGAGGCCTGGGATCATGGATATGAAACGCATTTTGTTGGTCAGGCACAAGCCAAACATAACGATGCTCGCCTCTCACAGGGTGGTATTAAAGATATTTTTAAAAAGAAAACAAT
>JAUVDZ010000060.1 GCA_030595015.1 Candidatus Peregrinibacteria bacterium
TTGAGCGATTTTTTTAAGTTTTTTTGCATCATTTACTACGTTTGCAATAATTTCCATTGTGTCGGCAGTTCCAGCAGGGCTGGTAATTGCACGAGACGATGTTTTTGGCATTGTATAGCCAAGAGAAGTGATCATCGGAACTACAAGTAATGTAGTTCGATTACCCGGAACTCCACCAATACAATGTTTATCCATTACGATTTTCTTTTTGAATTCTAATGTTTCGCCATGTTTTACAATTGCTCGTGTTAGATTTGCAGTTTCATCATCTGAAAGTCCATTACAAAAACATGCAGAAACAAAATAAGTCATTTCAATATCAGATAGGTCATCATTTACAACATCTAAAATAATTGAATCTAATTCTTCTGAAGTTAATTCTTCACCTTCGAGTTTTTTTGTAATAAATTTGTCTGATTCTGGTTTTGGAGCGATGCAAACAGTAACTTTGTCGCCTTTTTTTACTTTTAATTTATCCCATGTTTCAGCGAATAAGCCGACTTCGTTATTGCCGAGTTCTTTTCCTTCACTGATGTCGAGAATTGCTGTTAAATCTCTTCTTCCCACTTTAATATCAACTCGGTCAGCTGCTCTTAAATCTAATTCTTTAGCTGCATGTTCGTTAACAATTGCGATGTATTTATGTCCCACTCGCATTGGAATTCTTTTGGGTCGTAGTTGTAACATATAAAAAGGTAATTAAGTATTTACTTAACAATTTTAGAAACTTCGCGCGCAATTTGCAATCCCTCATTTGTTTTTATGACGAAAATTTTCACTTTACTCTTTTTTTCATGGATAATTTTTTCATTTTTTCGATTTTTTTTCGGATCTAATTTAACTCCTAAAAAATTTAAATATTTACAAATATCCCGTCGTAAATACCAGGCATTCTGACCAATTCCTGCAGTAAAAGTTATTGCATCCACTCCATTAAGTGCAGCAGCGTATGCGCCTATATGAAGCGCTATTTTGTATGCAAGCAGGTCTATAGTAATCAGTGCTTTCTTGTTTTTTTTCTTAGCTTTTGCCCAGATCTCTCTTACATCACTACTGAATCCTGAAACACCTAAAATGCCGGACTCATTATTTAAAATATGATCAATTTTATCTGAATTTATCTTCTCTTTTTCCATTAAGTAAAAAACTATTGCGGGATCAATCGATCCTGATCTCGTTCCCATAGGAACTCCATCAAGTGGAGTAAAGCCCATAGAGGTTTCGATACATTTTCCATTTTTCACCGCACTTAAACTTGAACCATTTCCTAAATGGCAAGTTATGATTTTTTTATTTTTTGAACGTAGTAATTTATAAGTTTCATCAGAAATATATTTGTGTGATGTTCCATGAAAACCATATTTTCTAACTTTATATTTTTTATAATATTTTTCTGGGATTGCGTAGTGGAATGCTTTTTCTGGAATTGTCTGATGAAAGGCAGTATCAAATATCGCAATATTTGGAATTCCTTTTAATAGCTTTTTGCAGGCGTTAATTCCTTCCAGATTTGGTGGGTTGTGAAGGGGAGCTAGTTCACTTAATTTTTTAATTGTCTTTTTAACTTGTGCAGTGATTTTTGTTGCATCGTGGTATTTTTCACCACCGTGAACAACTCTGTGTCCGATTGCGTCAATTTTTTCGTCTCCAATAATTTTTAGAGCTTCTTTTACTGCTTGTTCATGATTTTTTACTATTTTTTTATATTTTAATGGTTTGGATTTTGCCATTGCATCAATAAAACAAGTTTTGAGTCCAATTCCATCTACTATTCCTTTATATAGAGCTTTGAATTTTTTATTTGAATCTAAAAGTTGGAATTTTAATGAAGATGAACCTGCATTTATTATTAAAATTTTCATTAGTTTTTAAATTTAGAATGTTTGATAGGTGTTTCAGATGCTTCTAAAGTTGTGAAGGCAACTAAATTTGAAATATCTTTCCAGTGACATCCACGGGAAAGATCATTAATAGGTTTGTTTAGTCCTTGAAGAAGAGGTCCAATTGCTTTTGCTTTAGCCAATCTTTCAACTAATTTGTATGCGATATTTCCAGCTTCTAGACTAGGAAAAATTAAAACATTTGCATCTCCTTTTAAAATAGATTTAGGAAATTTTTTCTTACAAACTTCTGGAACCAGAGCTGCATCAACCTGCATTTCACCTTCAACAATTAAGTCAGGATGTGCTGCTTTTAACATTGCAGTAGCTTCGCGCACTTTATCAACATGTGGGTGCCGTGCGCTCCCTGCAGTTGAAAAACTTAACATCGCTATTTTTGGCTCAATTCCAAATTTACGAGCAGTTTCTGCTGTGTCTTCTGCAATATCAACAAGTTCGTGTGAATTTGGTTCAATAATTACTGCTGTATCAGCAAATAACAAAAGTCTTTTTTCTAAAATCAAAAAGAAAACGCCTGAAACTTTATGAAATTTTTCTTTGGTTTTTATAATTTGAAGAGCAGGTCTAATAGTTTCTGCTGTTGAATAAGTTGTTCCTGAAACCATTCCATCTGCATCACCTAACTGCACCATCATTGTTCCAAAATAATTAAAATCCTCCATTTGTTTGAGGGTGTCTTCTTTGCTTATTCCCTTATGTTTTCGTAATTTATAAAATTCTTTCGCATATCGTTCGCGCGTTTCTCCTTTCATGTTATCCACTACCTTAACTTTACTCCAATCAATTTTCGCACTAATTTTTGTAGCGTGTTTTTTCATCTTTTCAATATCTCCAACTAAAATTGGATGCGCAGTTTTTTCTTTTAAAATTTGAGCACACGCTTTTAAAACCCGCGGTTCAAATCCTTCAGGCATAACAATTCTTTTAGGATTATTTTTAGCAAGAGTTTTTACGTATTTCATAAATTTTTGCATATAATTTTTTACGTTTAATAACTCTAATGATTATAACACAGAAAAAGACGAGCTCAAGTGAACTCTTTTTACTTAACAAACAATTTTAAAAACTTTTTTACATATTCTAAAAAGATAAGTCGTGATGTCATAGCTGCAATTCGAATCAGTTTCATTGGTTTTGAAACTATTTCTATTTTTCCTTCTCGAATTGAATCAAAAATTGCATTTGCACTTTTTTCAGTCGCATATACATATGAATATGTGTGATTTAAAAATTTCAGGACATGATTGTCCGCAGTTCCTAATAATGGCTTATTATGCAGCTTTGCTGCAGCTATAGCTTTTTTATTAAAATCAAATTTATGAGTATAAAAACTGCTAAATTCAATTGCATCAAATAAATCTATATTTTTATCGAGGTTTGGTCCCAGACTTAAAAGGCCTAAAGGAAAAGGGTGATACGGGTGGGCTGCAAAAATTAATGAATCAGGATTCGCATCTCGATATTTTCGCAACTCATCAAAGGTATTGATTTTTAAAGCTTCTTTTTTTGCATTAATAATAACTACATGATTTTTTTCTACTGTTTTTTCCATTCCAGGTAAAAGCAAAATCCCTTTACTCGCAGCGTATTCTTCAAGTTCTTGAGTATGAGCTATTTTATTATGGCAGGTGATAGCTAAAACATCGTAATCATGGCTGTGAGCACGATCAATTAAAGCTTTATCACTATGAAATAAGCAATCTTCAGGATCACTTTTGGTATGTGCATGAAATTGTACTTTATATTTATTAGAAAGCATCTGAGATTCCATCAGCAGTATTTTTAACGTCATCAATTGTTTTCATTGTAGCGTCAGCAGTTCCTTTAACTGTATCAACAGCATTATTTACAGCATCAACCGTACCTTCTATATCATTTTTAACGTTGTTTACTCCATCAGCAACATTGTTGTATGAGTCTGTAGCATCAGTCGCTAGATTGTTTGCTTCCTGGCATCCAGTTAACGCAAATAATAGGATTCCGCTAACAATGAGTGTTAAAAGTTTTTTCATCATTTTTTAGGATTAGATGATTTGAATAATTGTTTAAAGTCGCCATTAAAACTTTCTAAAAAATCTTCCATTTCATTTACATCTCTTTTTGAAATAACTGAATTATGCTTTCTGTCAGGGTGAATCCCTGCATTTGCCATCGTTACATAACCGCATTTACTACACTCTAAAGAAAAGATACCTTCATCTTCAGTTGTAATTATAACTTTTATATTTTTATACAAAAATTTCTTATCACAATGCGTACAAGGTAAAGTTTGCTTCAAGTGCTGTACAAGATGTTTTAATTTGTCGAATCTCATATTATCTTTTTAAGGTAGTTTATTCTATACTTTCTAAGCAGCATTTTCAAGCTTATCTAATGCATTTTGTATTCGTTCTAGGGATTGGTCTTTTCCTAGAACCCAAGCCACTTCAAAAACTCCTGGAGAGAATTGTTCACCAGTTAAAGCAGCTCTTAAAGGCCAGAAAACCTGTCCGTTTTTAAATCCTAATTCTTCAACAGTCGTGAGCAGGATTTCTTTAATTTTTTCTTCGTCTTCAAATGAGTCAAAATCATTGAATTTCTCTTTAATTTTCTCCAATGCAGTCTTCGCAGTTGCAAAATCTACCTTCATTTTTTCGTGTGTCAAAAGTTCTGCGTCATATTCTTTGTCCTCGAAATAAAAGCTAACATATTCATTGATATTCTTATGATCTTTCAGGATTTTTTCTTCAACTGTTAAAAGGACTTTTCTTAAAAAATCATCATCTTCCTTATATGCATCAGCAAGCGAATTAAAGCACATTGTTTTTAACTCAGTTGTTCTGTGTTCAAAGAATTCTTTAGCATTTTCAGGATCGTTGAACTTAAACTTAAATTCTCCTTTTTTAGGAGACTCAATTTGAACATTTTGATCGAGTTTTTTTGCAAATTTATGAAGTCCATCATGGAATTTTCGACGACTCCATTGCCAATTGAACCAATCTAGCTTTTCAATATCAAAAATTGCACCTGCTTTATGAACTTTCTCAATTGAAAACAGCTCAACAAGCTCTTCTAAATTTAAAATTTCCTCACTATCTCCACCAGGATGCCATCCAAGGAAGGCAATAAAGTTAATAATCGCTTCTTTTGAATATCCCTTCTTTATATAGTCTTCAACAGAAACATCACCCTGACGTTTACTAAGTTTTGTACGATCTTTATTTAAAAGTAGTGCAATATGTGCAAATTCAGGAGGATCCCATTCAAAAGATTCATATAAAAGAATATGTTTTGGCGCTGAAGGGAGCCATTCCTCTCCACGGATAACATGAGTGATTTCCATTAAGTGGTCATCAATAACATTTGCTAATTGATAAGTAGGGAAGCCATCAGATTTTAATAAAACATGATCGTCCAGAGTTTTTGCAGCAAAAGTTACGTTTCCACGAACTAAATCTTTAAATTTAACTAGTTTTTCTAAAGGGATTTTTTGTCTAACAACAAATGATTTTCTTTCATCGAGGTTTTTTTGAATTTCTTCGTCTGAGAGATAAAGACAATGGCGATCATACATCGGAGCTTTTTTAGATTTCTCCTGATGTTCGCGCATTTCTGTAAGTCTTTCTGCTGTACAAAAGCATCTGTATGCATGTTTCTTTTCTAAAAGTTCTTCTGCATGTTTTTGATATATTTCAGTTCTTTGAGATTGAATATATGGTTCGTATGGGCCTCCTTTATGTGGACTTTCATCCGGAGTGATGCCAGCCCAGTCTAACATTTCCATTAAATGAGCAGTTGCTCCTTCAACTTCTCTTTTTTGATCGGTGTCTTCTATTCTAAGTACAAATTGTCCGTCGTGTTTTTTAGCCAACAAGTAGCTGTATAAAGCGGTTCTTAGTCCTCCTACATGTAAGTAGCCGGTTGGTGATGGTGCAAAGCGTGTTCGTATCATTGTATATAGTTAATTTCGCGAGTAATAATAGCAGAAATCGATTTGACTTTGAATTCAATTTACATATAGAATCCATTTCCACTTCATATATTAAGTGTGTTCATTCAGAAATCCCTGTTTATAGATTTAACTAGTTTGATAGTTTAATGCAGAGAAAAGTTCCTTTCAAACGATCCCAACCTAACATTGTCTTAGAGGAATAGAGCTGCTTGCTACGCTGGATTTGGATGCACATGTGCCAGTGCGTTCATCTGCTCCCTGGCAAAGCGAGAAGACCTTAAGTAGCTGTATTGAGCGCTCACTGCGCCGCGTTCAACAGCGAAAGAAAAGGTGGATTGCAGGTGCCCCCTGGGGCCTAACTCCCCTCATGTGTGGCTGGCATGATCTGCTCGTCCTCATGAAGACAAAACAAGTATCGTTGCGAAGGACAAAATCTGCAGAAAGTAGTATCAAACAGGGTGATTTCTAAAGACGTAGTTCGTTTGTTGGATAATGCAGCGCATCGCCTAAAATGGTTGTTAGCGCATTAAACGCCCGCAAAATCGGGATCCAACTTACAAACATACCTTAAGAAATCTGGGACTGCAGTAGTGTGAGTACTGCAGCCCCTTTTTTTTTGGCTTCCAACCTTGCAATTTACCCATTTTATGGTTAAAATTATACCCAGTATTTAATTATATTTTCATGCCAAGAACAAGAAGAGTAAAAAGGTCTACAAGACCTCGAAAAAAAACAACTTCAGTCGCTCGAAAAAGGCGCACAACAAGACGTACAAAGAAAAATCAAATAAAGTTCGAAGTTAAATCTTCAGTAGTGAGAGAGATATGGGCCGTAGTCTATTTTGGGCTAGCTGTTGTCACTTTTTTGAGCTTACAGGGGGCTTTTGGGATACTAGGTGAGATCTGGGTAGGTATTTTACAACCTATTTTAGGGTGGGGAATTTATATGATTCCGCCACTTTTCTTACTTATTTCATTAATGCTGTTTTTTGCACGAAATATCAATTTTGGATTATCAAAAGTAGTTGGAATTATATTAATGGTTATGTCGATTTTGAGTATTATTCATTTAGCTGTGCCAATTAGTGATGTTTTAACTGTTGCTCAAGTTGGAACTTATGGAGGATATGTTGGATTTGTGGCGAACTTTTTTATGAGAACAATGCTTAATATTGGAGAAGTTGGAGCTGCAGTAGTATTTGTATCAGTGGCTTTAATTTCAATTTTATTATCGTTTGAAATTTCTTTAGTTGAAATTGGGAGATTTTTTAAACCTGAGCTTAAAATTGAAAAAAAGTCAGCTAAAAAGAAAGATGATGTTGAACTGGATTCAGAAAATATGGAAATGGCAAGTGATGACGTATTAAAAGCAATTTATG